>NZ_KE952705.1 GCF_000466385.1 Aneurinibacillus aneurinilyticus ATCC 12856 | reverse complement strand
CCTTCTTTCTTCTACCTTATGGATAATCAACAGGTGTGTGTTAACATACATGCAAATAGTTGAAACCTTTTTACATCCCTTCCCGTATGCTATATAGTGAACCCCCCAGGTTATATACTCTAACCTCCTTGCCTACCGGATTTATCCGATAGGCTTTTTTTTGCTTCTATAATCCTCTTGCGGCAAACGGGTAAAAAGCATTATGATGAGAATGTTGCATAGTTTTATCATCCAAAAGGTGCATGATATAATGAACCTACACGCAACACCCCAATCAACGGGGAACTTTGAAGGGAGCATTCATTCTTTATGAATTTACGCAACGATTTGCGCAACATTGCGATTATTGCCCACGTCGATCATGGTAAAACGACGTTGGTGGACAAGATGCTAATCCAAGCCGGTACTTTCCGTGCACATGAACAGGTACAAGAACGGATGATGGATTCCAACGATTTAGAGAGAGAACGCGGAATTACTATTCTCGCGAAAAATACAGCAGTGAAGTACAAAGACTTCACCATCAATATTATGGATACACCGGGCCACGCAGACTTCGGTGGCGAAGTGGAACGTATTATGAAAATGGTGGACGGCGTACTGCTTGTTGTAGATGCATTCGAAGGCTGTATGCCACAGACACGTTTCGTGTTGAAAAAAGCCCTTGAACAGAAGGTAACACCCATTCTTGTCATTAATAAAATTGACCGGGAAAATGCCCGACCAGCGGAAGTTGTAGATGAAGTGTATGATTTGTTCATTGATTTGGACGCGACGGAAGAACAGCTTGACTTCCCGGTCATCTACGCTTCCGGTATTAATGGAACGGCAAGTATGGATCCAGACAAGCAGGATAATGACCTGCGTGCGCTGTTCGATACAATCGTCGAACATATTCCAGGCCCTGGAGGTGAGTTCGAAGCACCTCTACAATTCCAAGTAACAATGCTTGATTACAATGAATACATGGGCCGTATTGGTATTGGCCGCATTCACCGTGGCACCATCCGCAAAGGGGATACTGTAGCTCAAATCAAACGCGACGGTTCCATCAAACAGGTACGGATAAACAAGCTATTCGGCTTCAGCGGATTAAAGCGCATTGAAATTGAAGAAGCGAAATCCGGCGATATTATTGCCATTGCGGGTGTAGACGATATTAACGTTAGCGATACAATTGCTGATACGGAAACACCTGAAGCACTGCCACCGCTCACGATTGATGAGCCGACGCTACAAATGTCATTTCTCGTCAACAACAGCCCGTTTGCCGGTCGTGAAGGAAAGCATGTTACATCCCGAAAACTGCGCGAACGCTTGATGGCAGAATTGGAAACAGACGTCAGTCTGCGCGTAGATGAAGTAACGCCTGAGCAATACACGGTGTCTGGCCGCGGAGAACTTCATTTGTCCATCCTTATCGAAAATATGCGCCGTGAAGGCTACGAACTGCAAGTATCCAAACCGGAAGTTATCGTGCGCGAAATCGACGGCGTTAAATCCGAGCCGACTGAACGACTCATTATCGATATTCCGGAAGAATACACCGGTGCAGTGATGGAATCGCTTGGTGCGCGTAAAGCGGAAATGGTAAACATGATCAACAACGGTTTTGGCTCTGTTCGTCTGGAGTTCTTAATTCCTTCGCGCGGGCTTATCGGTTACCGTACCGAGTTTCTGACTCAAACACGCGGATACGGCATCCTAAACCATTCTTTCGATAGCTATCGCCCGCTTGTTTCCGGTACTGTAGGCGGTCGTCGTGCAGGTGTGCTTGTCTCCATGATTGATGGAAGCGCCACGATGTACGGTATGCTAAGCGTTGAGGATCGCGGAATTCTATTCGTTAATCCCGGTACTGAAATTTATGAGGGCATGATCGTCGGTGAACACAATCGCGATAACGACCTTGTCGTCAACATCTGTAAAGAAAAGCATGCGACCAACGTACGCTCTGCAACAAAGGATGAAACAGTCAAACTAAAAACACCACGTCTGATGACGTTGGAAGAAGCTCTTGAATACCTTGACGACGATGAATACTGCGAAATCACACCAGAGTCAATCCGATTGCGGAAAAAGCACTTGAAAAAATCAGACCGCGAGCGCGCCGCCAAGCAAGCTAAATTTGGCGCAAACGTGTAACGTAAACAAAGCGCCCCTTTTCTTATAAAGAAAAGGGGCGCTATTACAATAACAGGAGCGTGATTAAATGTCCATTGCAAGCCCTCTTGAACGCGTACGAAAGCATGTACAGAAATTTGATACAAATATGGAACCAATCATCTATGAGGAAGCGTTGAAAACATCTGAGGAAGCAGCACAAGCATTAGGTGTAGAAGTAGCCCAAATCGCCAAGTCCATCTTATTTCGTTCTAATGATGTCTACGGTCTGTTTGTCGCAGCTGGTGATATTCGCATCCATCCAAAACAAGTGAAAAAATGTCTGGGCGGAAAAAAGCCAAAGATGGCATCACCGGAAGAAGTACTACAGGTCACAGGCTTTCAGGTAGGTGCAGTCTGTCCGTTTGCCCTGCTGCAAGAAGTTCCTATTTTTATCGATGAGTCGCTGCAGCGGTTCGATATCGTCTATACGGCGGCTGGCATTCCTGAATCGTTGCTCCCTGTCTCATATAGTAAGCTTCTTGATATGACCAGAGGAGAGTCCATTAATGCGGCTGCTCCGGAATAAAAAGCAACATTTAACTGTGTCTCGCAAGTTTTTCAAGCGGTACTTTCTTAATCCATAACAAAGCGGTATGGAATATAACTCCATACCGCTTTGTTTATCCGTTTTCTATTTGTTGTCTGTCTCCACTCTCGTACTTGGTGTCTTTGGTGATTCAGGCGCTTTCGGTGATTCAGGAGGAGTAGGTGCAATCGTTCGACTACTCTCCTTTTCTCCAGTGCTTACACTCTCACTTACCGGTTTATCCGGGTCAAGAAGTTCGGAATCCTTTTTATTTGTACTTTTCTTATCAGATGAGCTTTTGCGTTCGTTGATGTTCTTCTCATTGGTGTTCTTCTCTTCCGTTTTTTCCTCTTCAGATTTTTTCTTTTTCACAGATTTTTTCGGTTCTTCCTCATCGGTATGCCGTGTTTCCTTTTTTACACTCTTACTACTTTCACCCTTCTCCACTTTGTTTGTTGTTTTATGTCTTTCTTTCTTGTCTTCTGTATCCGTCGAATCAGGCGCTTTTTTAGCATGGCTCCGACCGCCCGAAGGCGAATCATTATATCCAGTAACAGTAGAAGCATCAAGTCCTATCGATTCCTGCAACGCTAAGCGGTTCTTGTCCATCGTTTCCTGTGGAATAAGTGTGCGGCTTGTATCCGCATCCCAGTAAGCACCTGTATTCTCTAGCTTTACAACCGCAGAACCATCTAACTTACCGAATGTCATAGCCAATGCTTTCATCTGTTCAAGCGACAGGTCGGTTTTAACATTTTCGCCGACTGCATCCATCACTTTAAAGAAACTGGCCAGACCAGCAAACGACTTCATCTTCTCCATTGCAGCCTCAATAACAGCAACCTGACGATCATTGCGCTCATAGTCCGTGGAATAGTACTTCAAACCGCGATCATCGTGACGGTGACGTACAAAATCAAGTGCTTGTTTTCCATTAAGCGTCTGAAGCCCTGGATTCAAGTTAATGCTTGTACCATCTGTTGGATCATTATATACAAGCTTACGGTCTACATTAATCTCCACACCACCGAGCGCATCGATGCCCTGTCGGAAACCTTCAAAATCAATGGTTATGTAGTTATCAACCGGAATACCATATATACTTTGCAGCGTTTTCTTCACAAGGGAAGGTCCGGTTTCTTCCGGCTCTTCACCGTTTTGTTCCGCTTTTTCACGCAGCATCTCTCCACGCTTATACACGAAATTAATCTTCTGATCGTTCGTTTCACCTGGGATCACTGCCCGCGTATCACGTGGAATTGAAAGCATCGTAACCTTTTTCGTCTTGGGGTTCAGCGTCATAATCAACATAACATCTGTTAAGTTACCGCCGTATTGGCCGCGCCCATCCAAACCAAGCAGCACGAGTGATATGGGCTTGTCTGACATATAAGTAGTTTCCGCTTTAGCTACTCCGGCCTTGGAACTAGAAGGTTCCGCTTTCGAATGGATTTTATTGAAGACGTCCTGTGTTTTCAAATAAGCGAAGGTTACCGGACCTCCAACAATAAACAAAATAACGGCAAGAATGATAATCCACTTTCGTTTCCGGTTCGTTTTGCGACCGCTCTTTTTAGCACGGCTCGCTTGACGAGATAATTCCTCTGACATATAGGAGTCTCGCACCTCCAGCTTTCCTAGACTAGCAATCTATTATTTTTCGCCTATAGCTAAAACAACGATAATCGAGTTTTCAGGTTTATGCAAGTGTTTTCTTTGCAACATTTCCTTAATACCACCTGCTTTCACACTATATAAATATGCTTTGATAAATAGGCATTCTTTCGTAGGTTGAAATAAGAAAAAAGAAGTGCAACTTAACTATAGTTAACAATAATGTATGTTTCTCATCCAGCCTATCATCGTTTCAACTACTTCTTCCTTTTCCGGCTCATTAAAAATTTCATGGTAACACTCAGACCACTCTATGTATTGTTTTACAGACAGGGGAAGCTTTTTCGCCCATGCTTTCGTTGTTGCCGCATTCACGATTTTATCTGCTCCTGCCTGCATGACTAGCGTAGGCACATCAGGGTATCTATTAGCCTCCTCCTCCGCCAATCTCATTGCTTTTTCCATCTCTTTGTACCAACGCACACTCACCTTTGTCGTAATATACGGATCTTCCGCATAGTTAAGTGTAACATCTCGATCCCTGCTAACTTCATCAGCCTTAATTCCAGCCGATAAACGAAGGGCAGGCAATACCTTGTTCAATATGGAAGCTATCCCGGCAAGCGTGGGCGAAATCCGGCGTGAAAGCCCCAAACAGGGCGATGAAAGAATAATACCGTCCACATCCGGTTGGGCCGTTTCCACATATCTTGTAACAATTAAACCACCCATACTATGCCCTAGCAGGAAAAGAGGACGTTGTCTTCGCCTTGCTTCCATGAGCCATTCGTCTAGAGCGGCATAGTACTCTTCAAAGCGGCCAATATGGCCCTTTCTTCCTTCCGACCGCCCCAATCCAGGCAAATCTCCGCCGATTACGGAATATCCGGCTTCGTTCAATTTATTTGCCAGCCAATGATAACGAACGAAATACTCGCCTGCTCCATGTACGATAACAATGCATCCCCTCTCATTCTCCACCGGCCACATCTCACGGTAAATCCTCATGACTTTTCCCCGCCATTCTCAATTTAAATTTATTACCATTCACTTATATTGAAAAAACCCCTCAACATTACAGAGGGGTTTTCCGTACATATAATTGTATAAATTTTGTTATCCTATATATGATTGGAGCGATAAGACGTTGCCAAGTAATCCGCTACCTCTGCCACTTTGCTTTCTGCTGCCCAGGAAATTGAGCGCGGAATCATGTCATCGGTCCCTCCATTGCGCATAGCAGAAGATGAGCTAACGGCGACATACGGTTCACCGAAACGGGCAAAACGCTGGGATTCGTTTCCTTCCTCCTTAAACGGAATCTCCAATGCGTACGTTTGGCTTGTTGAAGTATCATGCATATTCATCCGAAATACAGGTTCTTCCTTACTGCCCCTACGTTGAAAACCTTGTTGCCCAAAAATCTCTTCTACCAGACTCATCGGCTTTGAAACACCAGACAATTTTTTATTCCTCAGCACTCTTCTTCCTCCTTCTTGTTATGCACTCACAAGAACTAAGGTGACTAGATCCAAGTACTTGGCTGGGTAATGGTGCCACGATGAATATTCAATTGTAAAATTATCCTACCATAAAAAAAATTCGGTGAAAAATGAAAGATAAGCTCATTATTTGTAATATTCTATCGAATACAAACTATTCCTTTCAAATAACCTTGTTCTCTTATCATTTCATTAATATTCACTTAAAAAGCGCTTAACAAAATGTCGGTTTTTTAGTAAATTTGCAAGGAAAGGTTGCAGAACAAAGGAAAGCATACTATTATTAAGTCATACTAATCACTATATAAGTGACATACTAATCTTTCGAAGTGAGGTAAAGAAACTCAGGAAAGGATAGGGAAAATGGAGACTCAAACAAACAAGGAATTGAAGGATATTCTCAACGGAGAGAATGTTCACTTTAATTTATCTGTGGCAAAGCTTGTTGAAATAGCAGTCCTTCGCAAACGGAGCGAGCTGACTTCCACAGGTGCTATCACAGCAAAAACTGGAAAATACACGGGACGTTCTCCAAAAGACAAATTTATTGTAGATGAGCCTTCCGTACACGATAAAATTGAATGGGGTTCCGTAAACCAGCCGATTTCAGAAGAAAAATTCGATAAGCTGTACCAGGATGTAATTAACTATCTGGATAAAAAAGAATTGATCGTATTCGACGGTTTCGCCGGCGCCGACAAACGCTATCGCCTACCAATTCGCATAGTGAACGAATTCGCCTGGCATAATCTGTTCGTACACCAGCTTTTCATTCGCCCAACCGAAGAAGAACTGAAAACGCATGAGGCTCAATTTACGGTTATCAGCGCTCCAACGTTCGAAGCAGATCCTAAAATTCACGGTACAAATTCAGAGACCTTCATCATTGTGAACTTCGCGAAAAAAGTGGTGCTTATTGGTGGTACGCGTTATGCAGGTGAAATGAAGAAGTCCATCTTCTCCGTTATGAACTATCTGTTGCCCGAACAAAATGTACTATCTATGCACTGCTCGGCAAATATGGGCAAAGATGGTGATGTAGCTCTGTTCTTTGGACTGTCAGGTACAGGAAAAACAACATTGTCCGCCGATCCAGATCGGCAGCTAATCGGAGATGATGAACACGGCTGGTCTGACGATGGTGTATTCAATATCGAAGGCGGCTGCTATGCAAAATGTATTAACCTATCCGCTGAAAAAGAACCTGAAATTTTTAATGCCATTCGATTCGGTTCTGTACTTGAGAATGTAGTCATCGATGAAAATACGCACGTAGCCGATTATGATGATAACAGCCTAACTGAAAATACCCGGGCAGCGTATCCGCTTCACTATATTCCAAATGCGCTGATTCCGAGCGTGGCCGGACACCCGAATGTAGTTATCTTTCTGACAGCTGATGCATTCGGCGTATTGCCGCCAATCGCAAAACTAACCAAAGAACAAGCGATGTTCCACTTCCTGTCTGGTTACACTAGCAAACTGGCTGGAACAGAACGTGGTGTAACCGAGCCGGAGGCAACATTCTCCACCTGCTTCGGCGCTCCGTTTCTCCCGCTTCCTCCGCGTGTGTATGCGGAAATGCTAGGTGAGAAAATTGATAAGCACAATGCACAGGTCTATCTCGTTAATACCGGCTGGTCTGGTGGCCCATATGGTATCGGCAAACGCATGAATCTGCCATATACACGCGCGATGATCACTGCAGCGCTAAACCATGAACTTGATAAAGAAGAATTCACGGCACATCCAGTATTCGGCGTCCTGATGCCGAAAAACTGCCCTGGCGTACCTTCAGAAATCCTCGATCCGCGTAATACATGGGCAGATAAAGAGGCTTATGACGCTCAAGCGACTAAACTTGCATCTCTGTTTGTGAAGAATTTCGAGACATTCTCTGATATGCCAGAGAACATTAGACAAGCGGCACCAAAGGCCGAGTAGTATTCATAAGTAAGACAAAAACCCGGGAACTCCCGGGTTTTTCACACATAATCAGCATTCTTCCTTGTTCCATTCTTTCCTAGAAGAATAAACGATTAACATTGTGGTATAATATAAATATGTTTCTATAGTTCTCGTCCATCTCTACTGGACATTGCGTTACCCGGCAGCATCTGGATAGAAGAAGTCCGTTGTTCTAAAGTATGACCAATACTGATTGAACGAGGTGATGTCCGTGGAAACAGTAAGACTAGAAGAAATCATTAGCACGGTTATGCCCGAAGCCCAGCATGTTCTAACGGAAGAAGAATTGAACGTATCCATTGTGCTGCGGGATGGCTTACGCTCACTTAACCGGCGCGATGTTCTCGAAATCGTCGCTGCCACGATTCACAATACTGGAAAAGGCGCCTTGCTTCATTGAAAGGCGCCTTTTTTGTATAATCGCATCCCCCCTATGAAAAAACAGTGCGCCCCTATAAAAGGGAGGCACTGTTTTTTATACCATAGAAATGTTCCCACGCCTCATGAATGCCGCCGGCGCAAGCTTTCTTGGCCCGAAAAATAAGTGGATGCTCTTCCAGTGCGAGCAATTCCTGCTGCGCATTGCCCACAATAACCGCAGGATATCCAAGCGTAATCATCTCATAATCGTTTCCCGAGTCTCCTGCTACCAGTACATTGGCGTCACACAAGCCATGCGTCTTCAGTACATACCGCAAGGCTTCTCCTTTTCCACTCACAGGCGGCAGAATATCAACATCACGTCCGCTGCTCACAATTAGCTTATGAGGAATTCCTGCTTCATTTAAGCCAGCTTCAAGCCTCACGACGGAACCAATATCCTGAATTGTGTAGGAAAGCCGATGGTGCACAGGAATATCCTGCGGAACAAGCCCTTCGCAAGCGAGGGCAATCCGCTTAATCTCCGCTGGGCTCCATTGTGCCTCGATACGGCGTTGCCATTCCTCATCCGGACGTAAATTGTCTCCATAATAAATCTCCGTTCCCACATCCGTAATTAAAATATCTGGATGTGGCAAATTTTCCTTATCCAATAAAGAAAGGGCCGAACGAAGGTGCCGGCCTGTACTATAAATAAGGGCTACATTATATGGCTGTTCGCTGTAGTAATGAAGCAGGGCAAGAAGCGCCGCTTCATCACCAACCAGCGTCCCGTCCAAGTCGGTAGCCAAAAGATGCGTCACGCTCTGTAGCATTAGCCAGAACCTCCTCATATACACCATTAATTCTTTCGGAAATCGCCGGCCACTGGTAATCGCGCTTCGCCAACCGTGTCGCCTGCTTACCCAATCGCTGCGCAAGTAAGTTGTTTGTAACGAGCGCCTCTATCGCAAGCGATAAGTCTTCGGCATTTTGGGGTTCTACCAGAAGACCCGTCTCTCCATCGTTTACGACATTTTGCAAGCCGCCCACACGGGAGGCGATAACCGGACTGCCGCATGCCTGCGCTTCCGCGGCAACCATGCCGAATGATTCATAGTAGGAAGGAACAATGGTGGCTGTTGCAGCATTAAACAATAGCGCCAGCTCTTCCTGACATTTTGGGCCGACAAATTCAATATAATGTTCCATGCCTTGAATTGCCTGTTTGAGTTTTTCATTCAGTGGTTGCCTTTTATCTATGTCAATAGCTTCCAACTGCCCACCTGCTATTACTAGCTTTGTATTCCTTGGTGCGTCCCTTCGTTCAATTAGCACACGAAAAGCATCAAACAACTCATAAATCCCTTTTGTTTCTTCCAATCTTCCTGCAAATACGAGCAGCGGACCGCTATATCCTAGCTGCTTACGTAGTTGCGGCCGATTATAACGTGCTTGAAAGGAAGTTGCAACGCCAATCGGGATAACTGAAATGGGCGCCGGTGAAGATACAAATTCACAAATCAGGTTTCTTTCGTTGTTTGTAGTTGCAACGATTCCATTGGCAATACTCATAATTTCCTTTTCCGCATTCAGGCGGATTTCATCGCGAATTCCTGTCGCCTTCTGCTTGGCAATGCCTAATGAGTGAGAAGTATGAACAAAAGGCAATCCGTATTCTTTTTCCAGTTCTTTACCTAACAAACCGGACAACCAATAATGAGTATGGACGATATCATACGTATGAAGCGGAAGTAATTTCTTCATCTCGGCGTAAAACGCCGGAAGCATATCATGCATCTCGTTCTTGGATACGAATCCCTTATGTCCCGCTGCAATGCGGATAACACGACAATGTTCCCCGAATGCTTCCGTACGGGGCGCTTCCACATCGCACCAATGAGTAACAACATCCACTTTCGCTCCCTGTTTTTCCAATGCCAGAGCCAATTGACGAACATAGTTATTTTGACCGCCCGATTGCACACCTCCAAGCTTTGCCAGAGGATCTCCATGATCAGAAATAAACAGGACTTTTTTCTTCACTCTTTCTCGTCCCCTTTCCTTATGTGGATAATACGAACAAAACGAACACTACTATTGTATTTACCCACCGGAAAAAAAGATAAACAAAATAAGACGTGAACATGTAAACTAATGCCTTTTTAACCATGCGAACCCGGAATTGCGATAGTCACCGCCTGAGCTATATATTTTTATGCTTCTACTTCGTTAGTCATAGCTTTCTATATGTATGCGGTACAGAGTCACGATAGACCGCAATTTCTCCTTTTTCCTCTAAATAATTCAGATGGGCAAGCGTTTCCCCGATGGCGAAACGCTGTTCATGCACTGTTAGAACATGTGAGAACAGTTTTTGGGAGATCTCATATGCCGTCATTTCGCTGTCTAATACATCAAGCACAAACGCCAGGCGTTCTTCGTGATGGCGAACTAATTCCTCAATTCGCTCCTGTGCCTCCGTAAATACAGGTCCATGACCAGGAATGACAAGCACAATATCAAGCGCCTTTATTTTTTCGAGAGACGTAAGATACGTATGCAGCGGATTTGAATCCCCATGCCCATGATAAGAAATATTCGGTGAAATTTTCTTCAGCAGATGGTCGCCTGCCAGCAATACTTTTTCTTCTTTATTATAAAAGCACATGTGACCTTCCGCGTGTCCCGGGGTATGTATTGCTTCGTAGACCAGTTCGCCGATACGGTATGTCCCCCCCTCAACTATCGGTTTCGTCTGTTTTGGAAACGGTCTCACTAATTTATAGAACATATCATCATTTTCTCCAAGTTGCTCCACTACTGTGTCCGGCATGCCGGCAGCAAGATAAAATTGCCGATTATACGCAAAATTCTCTGCCGTCCATGAAAAAAGCGCACGCTCCTTGGATTTATCACTTATATATACGTCTGCACCGGTCCACTCCTGCATTCCTCCTGCATAGCCGAAGTGATCGGGGTGGTAATGGGTAAGAATGATATTTTCTACATCCTGTGGCTTGATACCATGTTCTTGAAATGCTGTTTGCCATGTTTCACGGGTCATATCCCGGTTCAAACCAGTATCAATAACGGTCCATGCATCATTATGCTGTGCCAGATAACAATGAACATGATTTAGACGAAACGGGAGGGGAATTGTGACCTGATAAATTCCATATTCATTCATCGAATCTTCCTTTCCTATTGAATTTAATTTCATCTTATCAAATTTTACAAATGCCTGGGGTATTCAGTATGCGATCCATTACATACGATATAATTTTAACTTTTTTTGTTTTCAACTTTGTTTTTTGAGGTAAAGTCAAAACACTACCTTGATAATAGGAGGGATACGATGAACCTCTTAGAACTAAGACGCCGCATGACTGACTATTCACCGGAAGATGTGGTCATTCATCAAGAGTTCGGTGAAGGAACCATTCGCTGCATAAATTCGAAAATAATTGAAATCGAGTTTGCTGAAGAAACAAAACAGCTACATTTCGAAGTGCTTATACAGGCCAATCTAATTGAACATAAAAACAGTCGGTAATTATGAAAAGAAGATGAAAAAGCGAGCAGACCCGTTTTGTCCGCTCGCTTTTTTATGTAATTGTTATTTAATACAGAAGTTAACTATATCACTAGGTTATTTCACATTCCTATATACATCTGATTTGATAAATCGGCACATTTTTTTGGTGGGAGGTAAGAAACGGTGGACGGGAGCGGTCGGAAAAATTAAGCATTGTCCTCAATACTTAATAACATACACAACCAAACGCGCCCATTCACTTAATATAGTCTGCATGCTCTCATGATCTCGCCACCAATCGGTCAGTTGAACCTTTTCCAGTGAATGAGAGCCTACACTATGGATTTCAATATCAGTTGCGGCAAATGCTTGACGGAAGACATACATAGAGCGGCGTGTATGCCAGTCATCGGTTACAAGCGTAATGCGCTTATTACGCAATATTTGACCCTCCACTATCTCCTTCGTATACAATGCATTCTCATACGTACTGCGTGATCTTTGTTCAAGAATAATATCACTGTCTGGAACATGTAGCTGTTTCAGGAGTGCTACCATCTCTTTACTCTCTGTTGTACGCCAGGAAATACGTGCGCCGGAAGAAACAATAATCTTAGGAGCCAACCCCTCTCTGTACAGCTCAACTGCTTTACGCGTCCGCTGACCGTCCGTCTCTCCACCAAGCAAAACAATGAAGTCACTCGGCTTCTTTACATCTGGATAAACTAAATACTGCGCCATCCCATTTAAAACCGGCCTGTATGTCAAAAAGGCCAATATAATACATCCAACTAATACAACAAACATGCGCATTATAAATTTTCTCTTCACATCTTCTCCCTCAGTATCGTAAACTTCTTCCGTACGTCAATAAAAGAATGAATTCTACTAATAAAATAAAAGGGATGCCCCAAACGAAACGCGCATGGCGTGTCTTATGCCGGAACATATACATGCCTGCAAGACTTCCCGCCGCACCACCTACCAACGCTACAGCAAATAATGTGCTTTCCCTAATGCGCCATGCATGTCTTTGGGCTTTCCTCTTATCGATTCCCATCAACAACCAACCTACTAGATTTGCGACCAGCAAATATCCAAGCCACCACTCCATTTCTTTTCTCCTTTCCTGTGTATAAATGATCCAAGAAAAACTCACGGGTATTGCCGCTCGTCCCTTTTCCACAGAAAAGACAAACGGCCGCCTGGTGAATCATAGTATGTCGCATCCTTTCCATTTACCCCGATCCGGTAGGCAATCGCTACCTGCTGATGGAAGTTTTATTCTATAGCTCCGTTCTTATTGTTTAGCTATTCCTTTAGTAAAATGACATGTACTTTCCCGGGTCCATGTACACCAAAAGCCAAATCCATTTCAATATCGCCTGTTCGGCTCGGACCAGTAATAAAGTTCAAGCATGCAGGAAGACCACCTGGCACCTTCTCATGTACATATGCCGCAGCCTCGGTCAAACGGGGCACAATTGTCCTATCCGATAGCACGACGACAAATACGGGAGGAAGCAAGCTGACAAGGCGGCCCCGGCCTCCACCGTTCCATAGCATAACCGTTCCCGTCTCCGATAAGCCTAGCTCCGCATACGCAATCCCCATCTCGATTCCGGCTATTTCATTACGCAGCTCTTGCTCATCCACCGACGTATCCCAACTCCGATGTATAACTCCCTGCTTATCAAGCAATTGGCTTAATCCAAGCGTATGGAGACGCTCATCGTCCCAGTATACAACCGAATGAGCAGGTGTTTCCTGAAAAATTTGTTGTAATGCCCATTCCATCTCTTCTGGAAATATATGTAACACCTCTGTTCGTAGCATACGCAAGTTCTCAATAAACTGCTGTATTAGCCCTCCCTGATCCAATTTTTCATGCAGATGAACATATGGCTTTGCTCCCCAGTCTGGCGGTTTTATACCACTGCGTCGTGGACGCCCCAGCTTACTAGCAATTCGGTTCAAAAATGCTTCCCGTTCTTTAGTTGCCATGCGTCCCACCCTCCTTCTCTTTCTTCCACCATTCCCTAAATGATTGCTTGGCCGGACGCGGTAAATCCCGCACGCTTGTCCAGCCAGCGAGCGGGCCTGGCCCTTTCTCAATAACATCGTCAGTTGCCAGCCATCCGGTTGCCATATGACCAGCACGTACCGCTTTATCATACAGCGAAGAATGGGTAGTAAGGTATCCAAATCCTTTAAAAGCTAACTTCTCCTGCCAGGAAGCGTGCCCACGTTCTACTTCATCTTTTCGATGTTCAATAAGCAGATCATGAAGCGGGATTTTTACCGGGCATACCTCAGTACAGGCACCACACAGACTAGAAGCAAACGGCAGTTCCTTCCACTCCTCGTATCCTTCCAGAAGCGGTGTTAATACAGCGCCAATTGGTCCACTGTATACACCGCCGTATGCATGACCACCAATATGACGATATACCGGACATACATTCAGACAGGCACCACATCGGATGCACTTGAGTACTTCCTGATACGCTGTACCAAGAATATCGGAACGACCGTTGTCAAGCACAATAAGATGGAACTCTTCCGGTCCATCGATATCCTGTGGGCGACGCGGGCCACTCATCGCGGTCATATATACACTAATCTTCTGTCCAGTGGCACTGCGCGTCAACATTGAGACGACAATATCAAGTTCTTCCCATGTAGGAACAAGTCGTTCCATCCCCATAATGGCAATATGCACTTTAGGAAGTGTCGTAGTAAGACGAGCATTTCCCTCATTACTAATCAGGACAACTGAACCGGATTCCGCCACGGCAAAATTACACCCGGATATTCCGATGTCAGCTTCAAGGAACTCGCGGCGCAATTCTTCACGGGCAAACTGGCATAATTCCGTCGTCTCGTCGGATAGGGGACGACCAGCCACATCAGAGAACAATTCAGCCACCTGCGCCCGTGTCTTATGGATGGCTGGTGCGATAAGATGAGACGGTGTCTCCCCGGCCAGTTGGATGATGTATTCTCCAAGGTCCGATTCGATGACACGTAACCCTTCCGACTCCAAATGCTTATTAAGATGAATTTCCTCGGAAACCATTGATTTTGATTTAATAATGGAACGAGCATTGTTTTCTTTGGTAATCCGCAGTACATGCGCTACTGCATCTTCTGCAGTGGAAGCAAAATGTACATGTCCGCCGTTCTGTACTACATTATCGGTCAATTGTTCGAGATAACTATCAAGATTTTCAATTGTATGCATGCGGATTTGCGCCGCCAAATTCCGCCATTCCTCTACATTACCTAGCTCGTTCGCTGCCTGAAAACGTCCGTCGCGCAGCCGATCCTGGGTGAACGGCACCGCTTTGCGCAATTGCTCATCGATTAACGCTTTGTCTACCCTTCCGAAAAATTCAAGCGGCTGTACACTCATTTTTCTCCCCCCCTCGCAAGAACTTCCGCCACGTGCATAACCTGTATGTCTTTGCCTGTCCGACGCAGGCGGCCGCCGATATTCATTAGACATCCCATATCAGAGCCAATTAGCACATTCGCACCAGTAGCTTCGATATGCTTCACCTTCTCATCTACCATCGCCTCGGAAATCGTGCTCATTTTTGTAGCGAATGTACCGCCAAATCCACAGCAGTCCTGGCAATAAGGTAACTCCTCCATGTTTAATCCTTTCACCTGGGAAAGAAGAGATGTCGGTTCTTCCTTAATCCCTAATCCGCGACTCATGTGACAGGAATGATGATAAGTAGCATTGGCACACAAACTTGCGTCTACCTGCTCTACCTTCATAATTCGTATCAAAAACTCGGAGAATTCATACGTTTTTCCGGCCAAATCACGTGCTTTCTCGGCCCAATCCGGTTCATCCCGTAAAAGTTCAGGGTAATAATGACGAAGCATAGCTACACAAGACCCTGATGGTGATACAACATACTCACTGCCAGCGAATACGTTCACCATATGCTTTGCTGTTTCACGTGCTTCTTTATGATAACCGCTATTATAAGCCGGCTGCCCGCAACATGTTTGATCCTGCGGAAAATCCACCTCTGCTCCATGCCTTTCAAGCACTTCGACTACACTCTGTCCAACACCGGGGAAAAACACATCCGATAGACAGGTGATAAATAGAGAAACTCTCATCCTTACTCTCCTCTTCATGTTTTATAATTGATTGTATTTTCTTATTTTACAGAACAGAAAACAGAAAGCCAATTCTTTACCACAATAATAAATTACAGGCAAGAAAAAAATGAATTCTTAACAAAAACTTTACATATACTTAATAAAATGATAGTATCTACATTACTCGATTTATGTAAATAAGGAGGGCGTATACCATGAAGCTTGTATGGGTACGAACAAAAAGGGGATACGATAGAATTCTCCCGCAGCAGGGATTGGTTGTGAAAGAGACGGAACATGACGTTTACCTCCTGTTTGCGGACGGACGCTGCAAAATCTCACGCGAAGAGTTCAATGAATACTATACAGGTGCATAATACTAAAATAAGCATAAAAAAGGAGGGCCACTTCTTCGAAAAACGGCCCTCTTTTCTTTTATTTCCTTTCGTCATGGTCCATCTTTGCCAAACGGCAGGCGAATGCTACTGCTTCAGCACCCGGAAGCTTCCCGTAGCCATCGCCAGCAGCATCCCGTCTTCTGCCTCAACCCGCGCTTCAGTCGTGATCGTACGCTTCGTACGATGTACGATGCGACCACGGGCATACACTTTACCTGTATTGACAGCAGCCAAATAATGAATATTCATATTGGTCGTTGCCTGATTTTTTTCTCCCTGCGAACGGGCCGCAAGTCCCATAGCGTTATCCAATAACGTAGCGTATACACCGCCGTGCAACGTCATGTTTCCATTCATATGCTCATGTGCAACGGTAAGCGACAACACAGCTTCTCCTTCCTCAATGCTTTCAATCGTACACCCGACGTACTTCCAGAACGGTACATCGGAAAAATAGCTTTTCAATTCCTGTAAATATTGCTCATCAGCCATCTTTTATCCCCCATCATATGCAGTATGTATGTACATCTTATCTATTAAAAAATGACGAAGAAAGAACCCCCGCTCCTTCTTCGTCATTTTATTATCTATTCTTATCGTTAAGCCTGGACCCTCATTTTTCTATTCAATAACGACTGGCCCCAGACGGTGCGGTAAAACAACCGCTCCAGCAGGCCGAACATGGACCCGGCAATCCAATATAAGCAAAGGGCGACCGGTGCCTTCCACAAAATAAGCAGAAAGAAAGGCACCATCAGAAGGGCGGTTAGTATTCTTTGCCGATTCGATACGGTCGTTCCAACACTTGGTGACAGCGGCAGAAAACTGGTCAGACAAGCAAGCGAAGCCGCAGCAATAGGTAACACATGCCACGGGTCAGACTCGGCAAATGTCAGAACCCACGGAATTAAAAAGGAAGACATCGTAGCTCCATGCGTAATAAACAACGAATACATCCCCATAAAAATCGGCATCTGCAATAGCGCAATCGTAAACATGGCCATTGGCTTTACGCCATATTTTTCATATATTTTTCTTGTTTCCATCATTAAATCAGCCGGCTTGTCCTTATAACGCTCCCTCAATGAAACAAGTTCGGGCTGTATCTTCATCTGCAATGCCTGTTGCCGGGCTACCCGCAGGCTAAACGGAAACAGCAGCAAACGGACGAACAATGTAAGCAACAGAACGGCAATTCCCCAGTCCTGAGCCAAATGAAACAAGAAGGTAAGCAATGGAACCAAGAGTACCGTAATCGGTTGTGATAAAGCGTGCATGTATTTTCTCCTTTCCTGAATAAGCGGATTTATCGGCTTTTTTCAGGAAAGACAGCGGTTCTTCATCTCCAGTAGATGATTCTTTCACCGGACATTTGCGGCGCACACATAAAAAACGCCGTACGGTCGCTTCTGCTTCTATGCAGGAACTACGCTCATTTTCCGCAGAGGCCACACCTGCAATAGCTGGGTGATACGCCTTTCCCGCTCTTACTGCTGCAAAGCATCCTACTACAAAGGTGGATATCCAAAACATCATCCACAAAAACGAAATATCAAAAGGTAGCTCCATTGCGTTCCCTCCCTTCTTGTTATTTTCCTGTCATATGAAATTATACACTATGCTGTACGCATAATATAAGGGTGAGTTTCAAACTTCCATGTACATACAATTACTGTATAACACATTTGCGAGAAGGATTTTTTTGCCGCTTCGACGAAACACAGGATATACGTTATGAAGGAGGAACGAGCATGAGTGTAAACCTGAAAGCTAAAATCAAAACAGGAAAATCTCCGCAGCAGTTCATGGAGGAAATGTCAAAAAATAAGGAAACATTTCATGATTGGTACACCCGCTTCACCTGGCCCGCAGGAGAACAGAACTTCTTCCAATCGCTTCAGCAACGGGATGACATTCACTGCATGATTCTGGCCGCAGACTGGTGCGGGGATGTTGTTCGCAACGTGCCTGTTATATTCCGGGCTATGAATGAGGCGAAAATCCCCACTGAAATCCTTATTATGGAAGAAAACCTGGATGTGATGGATCATTTCCTAACAATGGGCGGACGCGCGATTCCAATCGTTCTTTTCACCGATGCAGACGGCAACGTGCTCGGCAAATGGGGGCCTCGACCAGCTAATGTACAGGCGATTATGACGGCATTTAAACAGGAAAATCCAGATCGAAATGCACCTGATTATGATGAAAAAATAAAGGATACAAGGGCAAAAATGCTACAGGAATACGGAGAAGGCACAGGATATCACGCCATTATTATCAAGGAGCTGCACGAAATCCTTTCCTCTCTATAAAGCACAAAAAAACGGTTATAAGAACCGCTCTTTTCTTCGCTGTACACTCAGTCTGGTATAATGGATAAAAAAGTGAGGAAGGGGGCATGAACATGAAACCAAACCCGATTTCCCTTGAAACAGCCAAAATGTTATCCGAGAAATTAAATGTGCCTATTGAACAAATTATGCACATGCCGCAGCATATTCTTCTGCAAAAGCTAACCGAGATTGCCAAAAAGGAGAATACAGGCACAAAAACCGTGGAATAGGAATTAATAGCAAAACAGCATAAAAGCGGAGCGGGAACCCCTTTCCCACTCCGCTTTATCCGTTCCAAATTTCCCATATAATGAAAAACACCCGTTTTCTATTTGCTACCCAGCACCTTCCGTTCCTCGTCCGTAAACACTCTTGAACGAGTCAAAAACCGTACACCTTCCGGACCTTCTAGTGAAAACATACCGCCCCGTCCGGCCACTACATCAATAATCAACTGCGTATGCTTCCAGTACCCGTACTGTGATTTGCTGATATAGAATGGGCTGTCCCCGATTTCGCCCAGCAGAATATCCTGATCCCCCACCAGGAACTCATTCCGCGCATAACACATCGGCGAACTTCCATCGCAGCAGCCCCCGGACTGGTGAAACATCAAGGGCCCATGCCTATCCTTCAATTTTTCAATCAAAGCGAGCGCTTTGTCTGTTGCCAGCACCCGTTTGACTTCTTCCATACCTTCACCTCCTGTATACGCAAGCTTAGAAGAATCCTTGCGCTTCCGGTGCATAACTAACGAGAAGATTCTTTGTCTGCTGGTAATGATTGAGCATCATTTTATGTGTTTCGCGTCCGATACCGGATTGCTTGTATCCGCCGAATGCTGCGTGGGCCGGATACATATGATAGCAATTCGTCCATACACGCCCCGCTTTAATTTTACGTCCCATGCGGTATGCCGTATTCATATCCCGTGTCCATACGCCTGCTCCAAGACCATACAGCGTATCGTTCGCTATCTGTAGCGCTTCCGCTTCGTCTTTAAATGTCGTTACCGAAACTACCGGTCCGAAGATCTCTTCCTGGAAGATGCGCATGTCGTTATTGCCCTTGAAAATAGTTGGCTTAATATAGTATCCGTCCTTTAGATCGCCTTCAAGATAATTGCGTTCGCCCCCTGCTAGGCATTCGGCTCCTTCCTGTAAGCCAATATCAATATAGGACAGAATTTTCTCGACCTGCTCCATTGATGCCTGTGCTCCAATCATCGTTTCCGTATCCAGAGGATTTCCTTGTTTAATCCTTTTCACACGCTCAATTGCCCGTTCCATAAATTCATCATAAATCGCTTCATGAATCAACGCACGGGAAGGGCATGTGCATACTTCACCCTGATTAAGAGCAAACATGACGAATCCCTCAATGGCTTTATCAAAGAAGGCATCATCTTTAGCTGCCACATCCGGGAAGAAAATGTTCGGTGATTTTCCTCCCAGCTCCAGCGTGACCGGAATGATATTTTGCGAAGCATATTGCATAATTAGACGCCCTGTCGTCGTCTCGCCAGTGAATGCAATTTTGGCGATGCGTGGATTAGACGCAAGCGGCTTACCCGCTTCCACACCGAAGCCATTCACGACGTTCAGTATACCCGGCGGGAGCAAGTCTTCAATTAATTCTATCAATACCATGATGGAAGCAGGGGTCTGTTCAGCCGGTTTTAGTACGACGCAGTTGCCTGCTGCAAGCGCAGGGGCCAGCTTCCAGCATGCCATTAAAATCGGGAAATTCCACGGAATAATTTGACCGACAACACCAAGCGGTTCATTGAAATGATAAGCGATTGTATTCTCATCAATCTCACTGATGGTTCCTTCTTCCGCACGTAAAATACCGGCAAAATAGCGGAAATGATCAATCGCCAATGGAATATCGGCAGCCATCGTCTCCCGCACCGGCTTTCCGTTATCCCATGTTTCCGCAACGGCTAATAGCTCCAGATTCTCTTCCATCCGATCAGCGATTTTATTGAGGATACGGGCCCGTTCAGCTACCGGTGTATGGCCCCAGCTGTCCTTGGCAGCATGGGCTGCATCCAGCGCAAGCTCAATATCTTCTGCCGAAGAACGGGCAATACGGCAGAATACCTGGCCATTGACCGGGGAAATATTTTCGAAATACTCCCCTTTAACAGGTGCTGTCCATTTGCCTCCGATATAGTTATCGTACTGCGATTTAAAATTCACCTTTGCTTGCTCCTGTCCCGGTTGTGCAACGATCATATTTATTCCTCCCTATTTCATTGTAAAATTCGATCCTATGCTCCAGCCTCAATCATCATTGTTTCGAATGCTTTTACTGCCGCTTCCGCCACACGCACATCCTGCTCCACAGATCCACCGCTTACGCCCACCGCGCCAATAATCCGGTTTTCTGAGCGCAGTGGAATGCCACCACCAAACAGTATAATGCGCCCCTTGTTAGTCGTGTTAATGCCGTATAACTCTGCACCTGGAGCACTAGCTTCCGCTAAACTTGCGGTTGGCATCTTGAGAGCGACAGAAGTCCACGCCTTGTTCTGTGCAATATCAATGCTTACCAAAAGCGCATCGTCCATTCGATGACAGGCGACGAAATTACCGCCTTCATCCACTACCGAAATGACCATCGGGACACCGATCTGACGCGCCTCTTGCTCGGCATGCTCTATCATTTCTTTTGCTATGTCCAATGTCAGTCCACTCATTTTCCTCATCCTCCTTTCTACTTTTAAACGGCATTCCTTTTACGAGGCAGGCTGCATTTTGCCCTGCTGTTCTCCCGTTCACTGGTTCGAACAGGTAAGGCGAGCCGCGCGCCAACTTTATATGGCAGATAGCGCTCCCGCCCTGCTTTTCTACGCCGATACCGACATCCAATAAAGAAAGTGCAGCCGCATACCGGCCCAATTCACAAGCATCACAACCCGTTCCTTCCATGTGAAAAAATGGTACACCTTCTTCTTCCAATCCTGCAAAGATAGCATCCAGCACTTCTTCTCCTGTTCCTTTTTCATAGAGTACAGAAACACCAATCTTCTGCTTCACCCGATCACCTCCTGCGCAGCGGATAATACAATGGATGGCTTCGGATCATTCGGGCTTGTCATGGCTACAAACCCCATCTCTGGCCATTCCATAACAAACCCATCCTGATGAATCGGCTGCGACTCAAGTACCCGAAAGCATCCAGAACGTTTTGTTTGCTGTGAAACTTGCATATTTTCACCCCTTCTGTTATCTCACCTTCTTCACACAATAATTATAATTTTCAAACTATTGTTCGTATCTGTACTGTAATGACCTTACCTAGCATTCTCTTTACTTTCTATATTAGAATAACGAATGCTGAAATTGGTATGGTGGAAGATTCGGCATCGCTTTCTCCAGACGTATTTGAATAATATAATCCATCAACGTCAAGCCTGTCTTCTGCTTGAATAGCCGACTGACATATTGCGGATGCAGGTGAACGAGTTCAGCCAAGCTCTCCAATGTCAGCTCCTCAGCTAGATTACGTTTAATGTATAATTTCATTTTGTAAATCGGATGTGTTTCTTCCGCATCCTCTCCACCACAATATCTTTCGGTGTCCAGCATTCAAACCGGTAAGCCGGTTTGGTCATATATCCCAGCCTTGCACATTTATATTCTGTTTTTCTTGCAGGATGTTTGAGCACCTGGAAATGTTGACACGTAGCGCAGCAATGATAATCCCGTTCCATCCGGCGCCTCCACAATTTTATTTTTTTAAACTTTATCATGTATAGAAAATTGTCACAAGTGAAATAAGTTTAATTTTTTTGATATAAGTGTAGAAAAAGAAGGAAACATGATGAAATTTCGGCAAATCTCGTAGAATGCTTTCTGAACTATGCAGAAAACATTCCACTTATTTCGAAGCAGCCGCCCGTGCGAGAAATATCGCCGGAGGCACGATGACACAGGCCGCGCTAGCCATTGCCCAATTGTGCTATGAAATTCTGCTACGGGACAGGTACAAAGCAAAAGTAGCCTGCGAACGCAGAGTCGTAACCGAAGCGCTTACCAACATTGTAGAGGTGAACACGAAGCGAAGAGGCTCTCGGCGCAACCATCCACCCTTATGCACTAACAGCATAAAAAAAAGAGTGGCTGAAAGCTGAATCTTTCAGCCACTCTTTTAGCTTTCGGTATCGTTTACTTATTCAATCACCTTTACCGTTACGTTTTTACGTCCCCACTGTAGCGCTTGCTCACGTTCAGGGAAAAAGACGTCAATTTTCTTTCCCTTAATCGCTCCGCCTGTATCACCTGCTATTGCCGTACCATATCCTTCTACATAAACCCTAGAACCGAGCGGGATGACAGACGGATCTACAGAAATCACTTTGGCGCCCGGATTCTCCTTTAAGTTAATTCCCTGGGACGTTACCCCGGAACAGCCCGCACAATTGGCCGTATAGGCCGAGCTTTCAACTGTCATCACTTTACCTTGGCGCGCGTTCTCGCCTGATGTATTCAGTGCCTTAAAAGTTTTCGGTCCAGCAATGCCATCAACATCCAGCCCTTTCGCGCGCTGAAACGATTTTACGGCAGCAACGGTAATTGTGCCATAATAGCCGGTTGCTGTATGAAAATCAAAATATCCCTGATTTTTTAAAGCAAACTGCAATTCACGCACATCACTGTTTTTCATACCATAGTGCAGCGTTTGCTCTCCCATGGAAGCCTGAGCCATAAATGGAGCACTAACCATCATTCCGGCAGCAGCAGTAGAGACAACAATTTTCTTTAGCGGTGTAAGCATACTGATAGATTCCTCCCATTCCTCTATCCAATAAGCTTCCGCTTCTTCCTCCTGTCACGCTTAACAATATGGACATTATATAAAGAATTTTTGCGGGTTAAAAGAGAATCTCCTCATTTTGCGAACATATAACCAAATTCCGTTTTCCTTCTGTTTTCCAACTTTCGTACCGGACAAAAATACATCCATTACAGGCGGGACCTGTGGTTGCTCCAATTGCATAACATGGAGAAATCAAATACTGCCAGATGCCTAAAAGAAATATTAACGACTATTGATAAGAGCGATAAGTTCATCTATTGCATACTTTATTTCCTCCTTCGTATTGTAAAAATGCGGAGCAATTCGTATAACATCCTTTCTCGCAGATACAACAATATTCTTCTCTTTTAATCGCATCTCGACTTCAGACGCATTCCCCACATAAAAAGATATCAGACTTGATCTGTATTCAGCGGATTGCGGACCTGATATACATAAGCCTTTCTCTCTTCCATATGCTAAAGCAAAACGGGTTACCTCCTGAAGATAAGCATAGATGTTATGCACACCAACATTATGCAGCAATTCAAGGGCTGCATGGGCTGCATACATGCTGATAAAAGAAGGCGTTCCGGTTTCAAAACGACGGGCACCTACTTCCGGAGCAATCTTGCAAATATCAAACATTGCTGTCTTCTTCTGCCCTAGCCAGCCTGTTACCCTGGGCTCCATTCGTTCGGCAAGATTCTTTTTTATATATAAAAATGCCACCCCTGGAATTCCCAGCATATACTTACGGGTTCCAGCAACCAATATATCAATATCCATTTCTTTTACATGAATCGGAATGTGTCCCGCCGATTGATAAGCATCGACGAATAAAAGCGAACTTTTGCTATGTACAATGTCTGCAATCTCTCTAAGATCTTGCTTGTATCCATTGTAATAGCATACATGCGGTACACACGTAAGCAATGTATCGTGTGCAATCTCTTTCTCATACTGCTCCGCACAAATCATTTCATTCGAAGAGCGAATAAACGATACGTTGGCCCCAAACTTCCGCTGTGCAAGCCATATGTGACCAACAGTCGGAAAATCTAATTCCGTACATACAATTTTGTTTTTTCCTTGCTGATAGGAAAAAGAAGTAGCCAATGAAGAAATAGCATCCGAAGCAGAAGGCAATACAGCAACCTCGTCCGGCTCTGCTCCGATTATATCAGCAAACTTCCTTCTGGTTGCTTCCATCCTCTCCATCGCAAGGCTCCAATTGTTTCCCATCGTAAGCAAATGATGATGATACTCCTCAATCGCATAAGAAACAGGTTGGGCCAATGCACTTTGGGAACAACTGGCGAGATATACATGTGTGGACAATATAGGAAATAAAGAACGGTATGAGTCATATGGATGCCTCATTACTTTTCCTCCTTACAGCTAAGAACATTGTCTTTCTACATACTCCATAATATTTTTCATATCTGCTGACAACAGCTTTGTCAGCTATTCCAATTCGTTCATCTTCTTCCGTACAGGAAACGAACCGATGCACGGTTAAGGCATATCCGCTCTGAATAGCACTGAATAACCAACATTCTTATAAATACATAATATTTTCTTGATTGTACAGTATCGAAGCAAGCCAAAAAGAGGTATACTATTCGTAAAATACAGTCTATTTTCTTCATTGCGTATACTATACAACACCTGAGTAGTTACCACCCTTGTACTATACTTTAAAAATGGAAGTGGGGAAAGAGCATATGGGGAATGAAAAAATCGTAGTATTAATGCCGTTAAGCGGGAGCATTTTATGGGAAACATACGGTGAATCGTTCGGCTATCTGCAAATACCTTCCTCACTGAAAGTTCCGCTGAACGAAGTTGAAGTCCGGAAAGAATGGATCGCGGAAACCGAACGAGGGGTTCTTTACTTGCAACGGGAATGTGCTGAATGAAGATTTGATAGAGAATAGGAAAAGCGAAGAGCGATCTCCCTCTTCGCTTCGTTTTATTTCAATGAAATAACACACTCTCCCCAGCGTTCAATACCAAAGAGAAGCTCCAGCTTATCACCATCCGCTACCGGGCCAACACCTGCCGGTGTACCAGTATAAATAATATCTCCTGATCCCAGACCAAAATGCTCGGCAGTAAACTCAACAATCGTCTGCATATCGAACAGCATATCGCGTGTATTGCCCTGTTGTACTGTTTCACCGTTTTTCACAAGAGAAAAATCGGTTTCTTGACATGCTATCATTCCCGGGAACGGGTGGAAAGAAGTCAGAACTGCCGAATTCGGAAATCCTTTCGCTTTAAGCCACGGATGACTCTTCTTTTTCAATTCGCTCTGTACATCACGCAGTGTGAAATCAATACCGAGAGCCATCTTGTCCACCGCTTCCTCGATTTTCATGCCTGGTTCATACGGACGGGCTATATGAAGCACTACTTCTGCTTCATAATGCACCTCGCCCTTGTTTCCAGGCAACTCAATCAACTGTCCATTCGCTTCAACAAGCGCATGTGTCGGCTTTGAAAAAAGAAACGGGGAAGTCGGCACTGCATTTCCCAGTTCTTCAGCATGAAGGCGATAATTTCTTCCCACGCAATAAATGTTACGTATCTCGTTCATCTGTACCCTTCTTTCATCCGATCAAACTTATATTCATCTAGACAGATGTCACCATACCGCCGTCGACAAGCAACGTGCTCCCTGTAATATATGTACTTGCTCCTGAAACGAGAAACGTCACCACTTTAGCAAATTCCTCCGGATCTCCGTACCTTTGGAGCGGAATGGCCTGCTTCGCCTTCGCTTCTACTTCCTCCTTGGAAATACCACGCTTCTCCGCATTCATCTCATCCAGATGCGCTACGCGATCCGTAGCAATACGCCCAGGCGCCACCGTATTAACCAGGATATTGTACGGTGCCAGCTCCATCGACAACGTCTTGGCAAGACCTACAACTCCCAGGCGGAACGTATTGGAGAGAATTAACCCCGGAATCGGCTGCTTGACGGAAGAGGAAGCAACGTTAATAATTCGACCGCCTTCCTGTTTCATATCGGGCAAAACTTCCCTGATTAAGCGAATATAGCTCAGCAGATTCAATTCGAATGCCTGCTGCCACTGCTCATCTTTCAGCTGCTCGAATGTGCCTCCCGGCGGCCCTCCTGCATTATTAATCAAAATATCAATTTTGCCGAACGCTTCACGTGTCGCCTGTACAAGAGATTTAATCTCATCGTAATTCATAATATCTGCACGATGATATGCCACGCGGCCGGTCCCTAATCGCTCCAGCTCTTCTTTCACCTGTTGCAGCTTTTCCTCCTGTCGGCTTGTAATCATAACATACGCGCCTTCCCTAACAAGCTGTTCAGCAATAGCTCTGCCGAGCCCCTGACTTGATGCGGCAACAAGAGCAACTTTTCCATTCAATTTCAGTTCCATATTCGCGGACCTCCTTTTCCTCCATTATTGTAGACTGTCTCTTATAATTTCACAATGGCGCGACCACGTATCTGCCCTTGTAAAATACTTGCGAGTGTCTGTGGTAGTTCATCCAGTGTAATCTCCTGCATACAATTGTCCCCTTTCTATTAGCAAAATGAAGTTTTCATCGCCAATTCAGTCATGACAATCATTGCCTGATACGCTTCTAGAATATCCTTGGCCCGGTAGCGTACGATCGGTTCCCCATCTTCGATTTCTGTTCCCGGCATCAAAGCTGCCCACTCCGCCTGGCCATGATTTGCGAACTCGATGGTCAGGACAGGATTCTCTGGCGGCGTAAGCGGCTTTACGTTCCTGCGATTTTCAATTGCCTGCTTCGTCTTCTCCCGCAGTAGCCAACCTGCTTTTTCCGGTGTCAGGCAGAGCGCGGAAGTACGGGATATTTGGCGCTTAACTACCGCAGTAGTAATTCCGGGAATCAATGCTTCCGCCTCGACTGCCGTCTCGTCATCACCTGCCACCAACAGGAGCGGTACTCCATAGTGTCCGGCTACATACGCATTAAAACCAAGCTCACCAATCGGTTGATCATTGATGTACATATTTCTTACACCGAAAATCATCGTATGGCTAAGTACGCCTTTTCTTCCGGCCCGTGAGTGATAGCCGAGAAATATCGCACCTGCGTATGTATCGTCCAACCCCTGTACCATCGAAAACGGCTTGACATCTCCTGAGATTAGCTGTGCCTCAGGGTGCAGTCTTTCAATCAGCAGATTGTTCATCTTGGAATGGCTATCGTTAACGACAACATCTTTAAAGCCTTCCTGAAATGCGGCTTCGATAACATGGTTAGCTTCGTCGGTCATCAATTTCTGACCGCGCTGATAATTGCGTTCCTTTGAATCTACGAATGTTTGGTCCACAAGACCGGTAATGCCTTCCATATCAACAGAAAGATAGAGTTTCATATATTCACTTCCTTATATTTTTTCTTAAGCGTAAATATTCGATATTCTCTTGCGTTTTTCCTTTCTATCGTGAAAACAATTAATCATGTCGCATCACAAACTAACTTGCTTGCGCTTAATTCCGTTATCGTTAGCGAATCCATTCAATAACATATCAAAAATCGGAAAACAAAAACGAGTCCCGTTCTATGCAGGGACTCGCTTTTATTTAAGGCGTTACAGTTTGTTTTTCGAGGACGAACTTTTGAATTTTTCCACTGGCCGTTTTCGGCAACTCATCTACAAAACAATAAGCGCGCGGTCGTTTGTATCTGGCAAGTCGATTTCCTTCAACAAGAAATGCGTCCAGTTCTGACTCGCTTACCTGACTGTCTTTGCTCCGGACAATGTAGGCAAGTACAATCTGCCCCCATTTCGAATCCGGTTTACCGACAACCGCTACTTCACGTACACCGGGATGTTCGATAAGCTGATCCTCTACCTCACGCGGATAGATGTTCTCTGCACCGGAAATAATCATATGATCGATCCGATCGCGAATCCATACGTACCCTTCTTCATCATACTGACCCATATCTCCAGTATGGTACCAACCGTATGCCAGCGCCTTTTCCGTCGCCTCGGGACGGTTATAATACCCCCCCATCATACATGGCCCCTTCACAAGAATCTCACCGATGTCTCCTGGCTGGCATATATCGTCGGGATGAGTAGGAGAACCATCTGGCTGCACTCGGCAGATGCGCAATTGGTGCGTAAGACTTGGCTTACCGGCAGAGCCTGCTTTCCTTAACTGTTCATCCGCGTACAATACAGACATGCATGGACCCATCTCTGTCGTACCGTAAATTTGAATCAAATCAGCACCGATCTTCTCTTCAAATTCGCGAATCAGCACAGGAGCCATCGAAGCGCCCCCATATTCGAGTAAGCGCAGGGAAGAGAGGTTATATGCATCGAAATCATCAGCATGCAGCAGCATATTCACCATCGTCGGAGCGGCAAACATATGGGTTACCCGCTCTGTTTCAATCGTATGCAGTACATGCGAAGCATCGAAATGATGCAGTAGCACATTCGTTGCACCTACCTGTACACGTGGTAAAAACGATGTATGCAGCTCTGCTGTATGATTCAATGGTGCAGCAGCCAGACCGACATCCTCTTTCGTCAGCCCCATGCACTGCATCATCATAAAGTTATGGTGAACTTTGCTCCGATGTGTATGCAATACTCCTTTCGGACGACCGGTCGTACCGCTGGTATACATCATGATACAGTAATCATTCTCTGATACAGCTATCTCTGGACGTACCTGTTCTTCCGCTTCTAGCAGCGTATAGAAATCCAGCACACCTTCCGGCAGCTTTTCATCGACATAAATATAATGTTCTACAGGACTCCCAAGCTCCCGGGCTCTATCTACCACCTCTGAGCCCTGTTGTTCATATAGCAATACCTTTGCTTTGCCATCCTGTAGAATATACTGTAATTCATGTGCAGCCAAACGATAGTTTACTGGATTGAAAATGGCGCCAATTTTCGCTACGGCAAACAACGCCACGACAAACTCACTTGTATTGTATAAGAAAGAAGACACCACATCGCCTTTGTCCACGCCCAGGCGCAAAAGCGCCTGAGCAAATTGGTTAACTTTTTGATCCAGTTCGGTGTAAGTCCAACGGTGGTTTTTGTTTTCATGTTCGTAAACCAAAGCGGTTTTATGCGGAAAGTTGCGTACCGACCACTCAAGAGTTTCTCCGATCGTTGTGCTCATCTTATTCCTTCACCTTTCTGTTTTCCGTTATTTCATATAATCCGGCTTGATAAATCCTTGGAACTCCTTATCAATTACATCTTTAAATTCTTGGGATTTATACGCTTCTACCAAATCTTTTACAAATTGTTTATCCTTATCCGCCGTTTTAATCGCTACGAGGTTCATATATTCATCTGGAATTTTTTCTAAATCGAGCGCCTCTGTCAGCTTCAGTCCTGATGCGATCGCAAAGTTACCGTTAACAAACGCATAATCTGCGTCATCAAGCGAACGCGGAAGCTGAGCTGCCTCAAGCGGAAGCAATTTAATATTTTTCTTGTTTTCCACTACATCCTTCTCCGAAACGCGCAGCAAATCCACACCATCTTTTAGCTTAATCCATCCAAAATTCTGCATCATAACAAGCGCGCGCGCCTGGTTTGTTGGATCATTCGGCAGTGATACGGTTGCACCTGGCTGGACTTCATCCAATGACTTATGCTTGTGAGAATAAATACCGATTGGTGCAGTCGGTACTTGAATCAAATCTTCGATCGGCAAATTATGTTCTTTTGCAAAGTTCTTCAGATAAACAACATGCTGGAATACGTTGGCGCTCAAAGAACCTTCGGCAAGTGCCTGATTCGGCTGTACATAATCGTTAAACTCAATCACCTTCACGCTGTAGCCCTTCTTCTCAAGCACCGGTTTAATTCCTCGATTCACCTGATCGCTATAAGGTCCAGCTGTTGCCCCGATCACAATTTCCTTCGTGTCTCCTTGTTCCTGGGGCTTGGCTGCCGTTTGTTCATTCTTCTGTCCGCCGCAAGCTGCCAAGAACGCCGCAAATAATAAAATTAGTCCAATAAGAATAAATGGTTTTATTTTCATGATGATTCCCCCTAAAATGTTTATCTAACGTTTATCCAAATAATGCGCAAGGCGATTACCTGTAAATTGAATGATTTGTACAAGCGCAACCAGCAACAAGACCGTAACGACCATTACATCTGTCTGGAAGCGGTAATAACCGAATCGGATTGCCAAATCACCGATTCCCCCGCCGCCTACTACGCCAGCCATTGCGGAATAAGAAAGAAAGCTGACTATCAATACCGTCAATCCGAGCATCAACCCGGAGCGTGCCTCAACAATCAGGACTTTCCAGATGATTTGATATGTGGACGCTCCCATGGCTACTGCGGCTTCAATTACCCCTTTCGATACTTCGCGCAGCGATTGCTCAACAAGACGGGCAAAATATGGAATGGCTGCAATGGAAAGCGGAACGGCTGCAGCGACAGGTCCGATAGTTGTGCCAATGAGTACACGTGTTAACGGAATGAGCGCGACCAATAAAATCAAGAATGGAAAGGAACGAACAATATTCACAACAGAATTGATGACCCGGAATAAAATTGGTCTCTCCAATAGCTGACCTTTACTTGTGAGGAAAAGCAAGATACCGAGTGGAGTACCGAATAAGAGTGCCGCTCCGATTGCAATGCCGACCATAAGAAACGTCTGTACGATAGAAATGCCGATTTCAGGCAGCAATGGAATGACATTATCAAACATGTGCGATCCCTCTTTTCTCACTGATCTCTTCCTCAAACAGTAGCTTGGCGATATCGGTTTTCGGTTTGATCTCCCGGTCAGAAAGCGATATTTTCTCTACCAGATGCCCGTTCTCCATAACTGCTACCTTGTTGCAAATTTCCTTTACTACATTCATCTCATGCGTAACAAGCAAAATTGTTACACCTAACTGCACATTGATTTCTTTTAAAAATGCGAGAATGGTTCGTGTAGTCTGCGGATCGAGCGCTGAGGTCGGCTCGTCACACAACAGTACTTTCGGTCGGTTGGCAAGCGCACGAGCGATGGCAACACGCTGTTTTTGTCCGCCGCTCAGCTTAGACGGATAGCTATCAGCCTTCTCCGTTAATCCTACGATTTCAAGGCATTCCCGAACCCTTTGCACCCTTTCTTCTTTCGTGATACTAGCGACTTCAAGCGGAAATGCTACATTTTCCGAAACTGTTCGATTATTTAATAGGTTGAAGTGCTGAAAAATCATACCGATTGACTGTCGTGCTCTACGCAGTTCTTTTTTGGATAGTCCAGTTAATTCCTGACCACCAACATATACCTCGCCTGCATCCGGCTTCTCCAGCAGATTAACCAACCGTAACAGTGTGGATTTTCCAGCACCGCTAAATCCGATGATGCCGTATACGTCTCCTTCCTCTACATGGAGCGATGCTGGTGATACTGCCTGAAACGTGCCACTAGGCGTTTTGTAATTTTTGCTAACATTCTGTACTTTAATCATGCTCTTCACTCCCTTTTTCTCTCCTGGTGTGGCTCAAATAAAACAAAAACGACCTCTCGCTTGGCAAGAGGTCGACGAATGCATCTATAGATTCGCCGGACCTCTTATCTTTCAGCGCGCATGCACTGCTGGAATTGGCACCGCTCGAATTTTCATCTAAAAATTCGATGGTTGCCGAGGTTTCATTGGGCCAGTCCCTCCACCTCTCTGGATAAGAGTCCGAAATGCTCTCGTGTTCAGTTGTTGCTTTTATTTTAGCAGATTAAACCACAAAGTCAACTAGGAATTATATAAATATTTTTTAAACTAATGTTGTTGGAAGATGCAAATCCACAGCTAAAGGAAGGGGGAAACGTATTCTCGGCGTCTCACACCGGGTCCGTTTTGCGACTAATTGGGAAGCCCATAAAGACAGCCAAATGGCGTGATGGACATACATAATAGAAAGCCAGAACGAATTTGCCCTGGCTTTCTTTCTCTTTTAGGAAATAGCTAAATCAGGTTTTCTTCCTTTAAGAGGATTTGTTTTTTCTACTGCATAGCCTACATTTAATACGGTTCCTTCCTTGAATGCAGGACCTATAATTTGCAGACCGACTGGCATTCCCTCCTTAAATCCGCACGGTACGGTTAATGCAGGAAGGCCCGTTAAGTTGCTGGGTCCTGTGAAGCGAATGATATGATCAATTAAATCTACTTTTTCTCCATTTAGATCGGCATACTCTTCCCCTATTTTCGGCGGAATAATCGGTAATGTTGGCGTAATGAGAACGCTTACTTTTTCAAATGCCTTTTGAAAGTCAAATTTAAGCTGTCTTCTTATTTGTTGCGATTGAAGATAGTCTACTGCTGAAGGAAGCTCACCTAATTCAAGCAGAAGTCGGATATCCTGGCCAAAATCCTCAGGTCTTGTAAGAAGATTTCGATGATGAATTGTGGCGGCTTCTGCCAGGATCGTAATCATCTCAGCATATTCTGCGTATTTCAATGATGGAATACTTACTTCTTCCACCTTTGCCCCCTGATCAACCAGATGCTGAATTCCCTGTCTAACCAGCTTTTCGACCTCGGAATCAACATGGTTAAAAAAGTATTCTTCATTAATGCCTATGACCAAATCTTTAACATTGCCAGTTATCTGTTCCATATAGCTTCCTACTGGAACGTTGACAGAGGTCGGATCATTTTTATCGTATCCTGCAATCACTTCCAATAGTGCCGCTGCATCTTTCACCGTTTTCGTCATCGGCCCGATGTGATCAAGCGACCATGCAAGCGGGAAGCAGCCATATTTGCTCACCCTACCGTGGGTTGGCTTCAACCCTACAATTCCGCAAGCTGAAGATGGAATCCGTATCGAACCTGCCGTATCCGTTCCTAAAGAAGCAACGCTCATGTCAGCGGCAACAGCAGCACCCGAACCTCCACTCGAACCTCCGGGAATTTTTTCTGTGTCCCAGGGATTGCGGCAAGCACCGAAATGCGGATTGTTGTTCGTTATGCCCCATGCGTATTCATGCATGTTTAGCTTTCCAGTAAAAATAGCACCAGCTTCCCTTAGCTTGCTTACTACTGTCGCATCAAAATCAGATACGAAGTCTCCATGAATTCTGGAAGCCATCGTAGTTATTTCGTTTTTGAAATATAAATTATCTTTAAGTCCCATTGGAATCCCATGATACATTCCACGATAGTTTCCATCCGAAATCTCTTTTTCTGCTTGCAGGGCTGCTTCTTCCGCTTGCTTACGCGTAATAGTAATATAGGCATTAATCCGCTCATTATGCGATTCAGCATGCTTCAGTACCTCTTGGGTCAATTCCACAGGGGAAAGCTCTCTTTTTTGAAGTAAAGGTGCTAATTCTTCTACAGATTTCGTTACCAGTTCTCTACTCAACGTGATCACCTCCAGGAGTAGACGTAAGGGCGATATCGTAATCATCCAATACAGCATGTTCAATATCTGCTTTTAAATATTGAATGGACTGCCAGCGTTGCTCCAATATATCAAGATGACTCTCCGACACTTGCACACCTTTACTCTTCAATACATCACGAAGTATTACTTTCATCATCCATTCCCTCCTCTATCTGAATTATGCCTATCCTATAAATATCCATGCTTCCTCCTCTTTAATCTCCTTTCCATTTTCAGTCCTTTTTAAACGCAAAAGTCATACCAACCTGAAAACCTTGCAAAACCAGCCTTGGAAAAATATTATGTGTTGCAAAATCGGACACGAAATTTCAAAATATTTATACTTTTGATATAATAAAACATATAAGAGACTTTGTCCGATTTTTAGACGAGTGTCCGAAAATAAAACATAAGGAGGAAAGGGTACATGAATATCAAAGTCGGGCTATTGTTTTCATTAACCGGAACGACTGCCTTAACAGAAAGAGGACAATGTGATGCAGCCAAATTCGCAATAGAAGCATATAACGAAGGAAACCATAAGGTAGAAGCACTTGTGCGCGATATTTGTTCGGACCCAGCAAAAAGCGCTGAAGAAGCGGAGGCACTCGCTAAGGCAGGAGTAAAAATTTTTATAGGCTGCTATACCTCGGCTTGCAGAAAAACGGTTCTTCCTATATTGGAAAAATATGATTGTCTTCTCGTATATCCTACACTATACGAAGGACGTGAATGTCATCCAAATGTTTTTTATACAGGAGAGGTTCCAAACCAGCAGATTCATACGCTTCTTGACTATGTCACTCACCGCTTCGGAAAACGAATCTATTGTGTAGGAACGGATTATATTTATCCACGGGAAACAAACCAGCAGGTTAAAACATACGTAAATGAAAGAAACGGGTCTATAATTGGAGAACAGTACGTGCCATTTGGCCATCAAAACTTCTATGACATTCTGGAAGATATTCATGTAAAACGGCCTGATGCCATTTTTTTAACGCTTGTGGGCCAAAGTATTATTCCATTTTATAGAACGTACCGTCGAATGAAACTACAGCCTGAAAAAATTCCTATTTTTAGTCCGATTACGAAAGAAACGGAAATTGCAGCGATGGGTGCCGAGTTTGGAGCTGGACATTATAGTTCAGCCAGCTATTTTCAATCGCTTCACAATCCGTATAATACGAGCTTTGTAAATGAACTCCACCGTTATATCGGCTCAAATCAGGTTATCTCTTCTGTCATGTTTAATACGTATTTAGGCACAAAGATGATCATAGAAAGTATTATTGAAACAAAGAGCCTGGATCATCGAATGCTCTTTTATCACTTAAGCGGCCAAAAACTTGAGACTGCCTGTGGAACCTTGCTTGTCGAAGAAGACCATCGACATCTTTCTCGGCCTGTAAAAATCGGCAAGGCTTTGCCTAATGGACAATTTGAAATTGTCTGGGATTCCCAGCGAAACATCCCCCCCAAGCCGTTTAAAGAAAAAAGTAAAGCGCCTGAGCACTTAAATGAAATTACGCTGGAAGCCTGGGGCCAAATTAGCGAAGAAGCGCTTCTTGTCATGTCCGAAGATAATCATGTCTTATATCTGACTAAAAAGGCAGAGGAGCTAACCCATTTACAGGAAGGACAAGCCCTTACACCAGAAATGATTCAAGGCTTGCATGATTCATTTGAAATCAATCACTACGGAGCAAAACACCAGCGCATCCTTTTGCTTAGACCAAAAATAACCACCCGTCCATCCGGTTCCTTCTATTGCTTTGACCGTATACGTACAAGAAATTACGAGTATGAGCTAGAGCTTGAGGTAGCCAAGCTTGCATCCCAGTCGTCTGCCAACGTTCTCATACTCGGAGAGACCGGTACCGGAAAAGAAGTTGTTGCCCAATCTATTCATAATCAAAGCGAAAGAAGAAACGGTCCTTTTATTGCTGTAAATACGGCATTATTGCCCAGGGAGCTTATTGCCAGCGAATTATTCGGCTTTACAGATGGGGCTTTCACGGGCGCTAAAAAAGGAGGGGCCATTGGCAAATTTGAAGCAGCGAATAACGGAACACTTTTCCTGGATGAGATTGGTGATATGCCACTGGAGCTTCAGGCTGTACTGTTACGGGCAATTGAATCAAAAAAGATTATGCGGCTTGGAGAAAATAAGGAAAGGAAGGTAAACGTACGAATTATTGCTGCAACACATCGAAACCTGCAAGAAGAAATTGCGTATAAGGGGGCTTTCCGGGCGGATCTCTTTTATCGTTTGAATGTATTATCTATAACAATCCCTCCGCTTAGCGCAAGACCGGAAGATATTGAGCATCTCTGCCAGGAGTTTCTAAATGAGTTTCATCACAGTCATGGTGAAGGTCCAAACAAAATCAGTGGTGAGGCACTACAATTATTCATTCAGTATCATTGGCCGGGAAATATTCGTGAGTTAAGAAATGTACTGGAGCGTGCCTTCTTACTTTGTGGAAGAGAAAAAAGCCACATACAAGTGAAGCATTTACCAAGAGCACTAAAAGGACATTATCAAAGAAAGAGCACTCATACTGAATCACTAAAAGAGATGGAACGGAAGATGCTAGAACAAGCGCTCAGACAAACAGAAACGATTACCGATGCCTCTAAGGCTCTTGGAATCGCTCGAAGCACGCTATACAGAAAACTAAAAGAGTTCCATATTACACGGTGATAACTTGAAGATCCATAACGATTGAAAGTACATCTTATTACTTTTTTATAAAGTGAGCTATTCTTTCCGCACAGAAAGGATAGCTTTTCTTATTGATTGTACATAAGGTAAATTTTTATTCATGCTTTTTTTGAACGATGCATTTAACGGATGGATTATTATTTATCGACTTAAAGCAAAAACCGGAAACTTGACCGCAGTACCCCTGAACAACTTAAAGGATATACCTGGCGCAGCCTAGTATGGGGTTTTTACTTCCTCCCAATCTTATAAAGCCGGACATATGTCCGGCTTTTGAACTGACCTCATTATTAAGGGCGAAAATATTATAGTTTTCACAAGGTTGTACGAATATTATTGCCCTTTATCTGTATACAACTGCATATCATTCACGAGAATATCATACAGGACGCTATGTTGCTTATCCAAGGTTTCCAAAAACAGCTTGCCGGTTGTATCGTCT
>NZ_KE952704.1 GCF_000466385.1 Aneurinibacillus aneurinilyticus ATCC 12856 | reverse complement strand
CGTCAGGTTTTAAGTGGTGGGTAGTTCACATGCAAAAGTGAGGTGTGATATGATGAGCACAAGAGAAAAGAATAAGCGCAAGCGAAAGGGCCGTTCCGGGGAGAGGCCTTTTTGGTTTGTATTTTTTATAGTATTAAAAACAAACCTTTACAACATCCTATGTAAGTAGTTGCTTATTTTTTTGATGAAGGAGTGTTTACTATGCAATTAGCAGCACATGAAGCACATGATTTGCATGAACTTGCCATGAGTTGTGTAAATTCCATCACAAATATGGCGTATTTTTTGCAACACGTACAGGATGCAGAGCTAAGAGGGATTATCGAGCGGCATTTTCCGCTCCATATTCAAGATTACAATATGAAGGCAGAGTACTTAGGAAATGTTGCCGGGGCAACAACAAAGCTTCAAGTTCCTACACTTAATCAATCTCTGCAATCTTATACGCAATCACCTGCAACGTCCTATCCTCCAGTCATGCCAAGAACACAAGTGCAGGACTTTAATGATCGGGAAATCGCCACTGCCTATTTATTAACATTAAAACGTGCAGGTCGTGAGTATGCGTGGGCAGCTATGGAAGCAGCAAATCCGGAAATACGTACGTTTTTGGAAGATGCTTTTCGTATGAGTTCCCGTCATGCTTATGATGTATGGCAGTGGATGGTTAAGAAAGGTTACTATCCATTAGAAGCAGCTCCACAAACAACTCTTCAAACGATGGGTAATTTTTATCAAACGGTACAACAGCCAGTTCCAACTATGTAAATACAATACCTAGATAAATGACAAGATAGGCAATTAATCTAATAATGTTGAAAGGTAAAAGGGACCGCTCCGGGAGAGCGGTTCTTTTGAACTTATGCTGCATTGCAATGAAATATATACGCATAAGATTTTGTCCTTCTTGAATTAGCCGAGATACTGTTTTAGTGTTTCTAACCCTATTTTCAACTCATCTAATGAGTTTGTCGAGGAAAGCGCAACACGCAAATACTTATTAGGTGTAGTAGGGCCGCTGAGAAAACGATCAGAATGAAAAACTCGAATACCGCGTCTCTTCAAATCCGTCTCCAACTGTACCGCATCATAATGCTCTTGAATAGAAAGCCAACGATAAAAACTAAGAGGATGTCCAACAGGCTTACTAAGAGGAAAATATTCGAAATACATATTATTTGCAGACTGTGCAAGCTGTTGCTTTTGGAAAACAATTTCATGAGCCCTTCCTGATAAGATAAGCTCCGTGATAACCTCTGCATCTAAAGAGGATGTTTTTACATTGACGTTAAAAATAGCCTGCAAAATATTCTCACGTAACGCATCCCCATAGACCATATAGGCGACTCTTAATCCCGAGCATATGGACTTAGTGGTGCCGCAAATATATACGCTCTGTTCTGGAAGTAAATTGAATATTGGCTGCTGATAATCGGAGATAATACCTGCCGTCAGAAATGCATGAATATCATCCTCGATCAAAATTAAATGATGCTTGCGGATGACCACCGCTAATTCATGCTTTCGAAAATCTGAAATCATAACTGTGGTGGGATTACAGCAAGAGGGCATCAGAAAAATGCCATGAATTTTTGTTTGGCAACATTGCTTTTCAAGTTCGTTTGGCAGCATTCCAAACTGATCACCGGGAATAGGCACTAACTGAATATGGAACATTTTTGCTAACTCGATAAAGTTTGAATAAGTGTATAGGTCGGTTGCAATGCGATTACCAGGTTCAAACAACGCAGTTAATGTAATTGCCAACGCATTTTGGGCGCCGGAAACAATCGCTATATGTTCCTGGTCTGCATGAATACCGAAAGATTTCATCCAGTTTAGCCCTGCCGTTTTTTGATGTGGAATACCAGTCGGATCATTGTAATTCAGTAGCTTCTCCAAATAACTTTTGTCCGCGACCTTTTGAATAACCTCTGCTACAATACCATTGGTTTGCTCAAAAGAGGCTTCAAAACCAAGTTCAATACAGTCTGTAATTTTGTCTGTGGAAATAGTAATAGAACGGGCAGCATTAGGAGCAACAAAGGTTCCGCTCCCGGTAACTGCATAAATCAAGCCCTTGAACTCGCATAGTTTGTAGGCGCGGGTAATAGTGGTAAAGTTTAAGTCAAGAAAATCTGCCAATTCTCGCTGTGGTGGTAATTTTGTGCCCGGTGCTAAAAAGCCATTTATAATATCCTGTTCAAGTAGTGACGCAATAGAATAATAAAAAGGACGCTTTAATGCTTTCTTATCAGGTTTCCAAGACATTGGATAATTATCAAATGAATTTACTGGCATACTACACCTCTTATACCGTATTCCATACAATCATATCATTTATTGTATGGAATTTACGACGGCTTTAAAAGAGTCTGTTTGATATAAGGCAGCACATCTATTCCCCATTGTTTTATCGAAATAGGGGGAATTTATTTCTGTCAAGGAAAATTGTAATCCATACAATTATCTTGTTCATTGTATGTATTTCATGTGTTAAATTTGTATGGAATAAAGTTGGCTATTAAGGATGTGAATCATATGAAAAAAAGAAATCAAGTATGGATTGCATTTTGTTCGGCTTTTCCATATACAGTCCCCATTTTTGCAGGCTTTTTATTTTTGGGAATCGCTTATGGAATCTATATGAATTCATTAGGTTTCAATGCAGTTTACCCAATCATGATGAGTCTAATAATATTTGCAGGATCAATGGAGTTTGTTGCAGCCCATTTATTGCTTGTTGCGTTCAATCCGATTAACGCCCTTTTTCTAACTTTAATGGTGAACGCACGACATTTGTTTTATGGCATTTCTATGCTGGATAAGTATAAGAAAACCGGAAAGAAAAAGTTTTATTTGATTTATGGGCTGTGCGATGAGTCTTTTTCTATCAATTATACCGTTGATGTTCCAATGAATGTGGATAAGGGATGGTTTATGTTCTTCGTGACACTGCTCAATCATTCCTATTGGGTCATCGGGGCAGCGATTGGTGGTATTTTTGGATCTCTTGTACAGTTCAATACAGAAGGGCTTGATTTTGTTATGACAGCTCTCTTTGTTGTAATTTTCATTGAACAGTGGATGAAAGAGAAAAAGCACCATAGTTCTCTCGCAGGGCTTGGACTTTCAACTGTCAGCCTAATTATTTTTGGCGGAAACAACTTCATTATCCCTGCTATGCTTGCGATTCTGGGGATACTTACCGTTCTTAGAAGACCATTGGAGAAAGTTGAGGTTACCGTATGACTATGAGTGTAACGCAGCAAATTATCACAATTGCTATGGTTGTATTAGGCACAATGCTTACAAGGTTTCTTCCATTTGCCGTTTTCCCACCGGGTAAATCCACACCAAAGTATGTTCAGTATCTGGGCAAAGTGCTACCCTCGGCGGTATTAGGACTTTTGGTCATTTATTGTTTCAAGGATGTGAGCTTATTATCTGGCAGTCACGGTATCCCTGAATTTATTGCGGTAGTGGTAGTTGCATTGCTTCACTTCTGGAAGAAAAATATGCTTCTTTCTATAGCAGGGGGAACGATTATCTACATGATTTTAGTGCAATGGATTTTTTAATTATATTGATGATGATTAGCGTTTCGATCTTCCATCACCGTTCCTTGTTCGCTAATGCTTATGATAGAATTTTACACGTATCTCGATCATATCCTTATAATAAAAAGCCTCGTTGGATGTCAACGAGGATCGCGTGATTACATATTCTGCTTTGTCTTACTCGTTACATAAAGGAAAGCGAACAAAAAAGGAGATCATGTTGTCACGGCACTCCGCCCAAATTTGACCTCCATGTAGCTCGACAATACTCTTAGCAATGGCGAGTCCAAGTCCGGAGCTATTTGGCGAGGAAGCCCGTGACGGATCGACCTTATAAAACCGTTCAAAAAGACGGGGTAATACTTCTTGAGGAATAGGTGTTCCCTTATTCTGAATTTCTATTATTACATCAGTATCGATCTTACTTGATTGTATCTTTATGACACCAGGGTTACTGTACTTTATGGCATTTATAAGTAAGTTTTCAAATACTCGTACAATTTGATGTGGATCGCCGTGGACAAGCAGCCCACTTTCAGAGTAGTTTTGTTCAAAGCTCAGTTCGTTTTCTTCTGCAAGAGGAATCATTTCCTCGGTTAATTGTGCAAGCAAACGATTGATCGGAATCGTTTCTTTATGGAACTTGATCATATGGCGGCTCAGTTTTGTATATTCGAATAAGTCATCAATGAGTTTTTTAAGAGCTTTGGACTTTTGCGTCACAATAGATAAATAATGAGTTTTTTCTTCTTCTGAACGATATCTTCTCTCCTCTATAATTTGCAAGTAACCAATAATTGAGGTCAGAGGCGTTCGTAAATCATGTGACACATTCGTAATCAGCTTTTGTTTTGCTTTTTCCGCTTCCTGTTCTGTCTCTTTTATACTTCGTAATTCCGCAGACATATGATTAATCTCTCTTGCTAGCTGCCCCAGTTCATCTCTGCTTATTTCCGGTGCCCGATAATCCAGGTTTCCCTGAGAAATGGCGGTCATTGCTTGAGAAAGTTCTTCAATTTGCTTCATTTTCTTTCGTGTTAACATATAAAATAAGAAAAAAAATACGGCAAGAAAAATGCCAAAGGAAATCATGGCAGGCAGTACACTGCCTCTTGTATAGTATTCATGCATTCTTTTCGCGTCTGCGTTTTTTTGCACAATGACATACAGATTAGCCTCAGCTATTCGAACTGGCGTTATGGTATAAATCGGGTGGGTGCCAGGAGATTGCTCAACATATCGAGCGACTTGTTTTTGAATGTCATAGATATCAATTTGTTTCCGTTCTTGATGGGGAGCGTCGTAAAGGACGTTTCCTTTTACATCCGAAACAATAAGGGTAACCTGCTCAGTAGAAGATGCTTGATTTAACATGCTTTGTATAAAAGAATGTGGAGTTTGACTCAGCCTAGTTGCTATTTTGTTTCCGATTCGCTGCACTTCCTCTGGTGAGATGGGTGTAAGTTGTTGAGCTTTCCTTACATTCTGGCTATTTATATAATTGCTAACACCAGACGCAATAAATACACAAAAAAAGCAAATTACAATAAGCTGAATACGAAAGCTTATCTTAGCATATTCAAGAACACGCCTCAATTTTGTATCCCACTCCCCAAATTGTTTTGATGTATCGAGGCTGTCTTGGATTTTCCTCAATTTTTTCCCTGATTTTTCGTATGTGTACCATGACAGTATTATTTGCTGTTTGAGTAGAAGGTTCTTTCCAGACAGCCTCATAAATCTGATCAATTGGAAATACCCTATCCCGATTTTGAGCTAATAAATGCAAAATCATAAATTCGAGTCGAGTCATGGCTATTTCCTGTTCTCTAACAAATACTTGATGTGTCGATTCTTTAATCCGCAATTCTCCGATCTCAATCTCATCTGTATTTTTAGTAGTAGAAGAAAAAGAATGATATCGGCGCAGTTGTGACTTTATGCGTGCGATCAGTTCAAGTGGATTAAAAGGTTTCGTTACATAATCGTCTGCACCCGTGCTTAACCCTGTAATCTTATCCATATCTTTGTTTTTAGCTGAAAGTATAATAATAGGCATTTGCTTCCTTTCTCGGATTTTCATACAGGCTGTTATTCCATCCATATTTGGCATCATAATATCCAATATAATTAAGTCAATGGAGTGCTTTTCGACAAGCTGTATCGCCTGCAGCCCATCTTGTGCATGAAAGATGGTATATCCTTCGTTTCTGGCATAGATTTCAATTAAATTACGAATTTCCCGATCATCATCAACAAGAAGAAGATTTATATTCCTCGACATTTTTATTCACCTAAAACTTCCTTGGGAGTTTTTTGTATTTTGCGTGTCTATATGGAATTTACTTGACGTAGTAACAAAAGTTCAAGTGGTTGGAAGGAGGAGATCCGGAAAAAAGAAGAGGATGGATGCGCCCTGCACTCCGACAGAAGAAAGGCCAGCGTGTCTTTTTCCGACCGCTTCCACCGCCCTTCCTTCTTTTCTTACCTTTCACCACAAACATGTGTCGATTTATTAAATCAGATGTATCTATATACAATTATTTCGGTAGATAAAATAAAAAGTAAAGCATATTTTCCATATTTTTCGCTGTGCTTTTATTTCCGACAAATATAGACAAAGGCGGGAGGGATATTGAATGGAACAAACCGGAGTTCAATAGTAGAAAAATCGGCTTGTAATCGTTTTTTCATATGAAGAGAATATTGAAAGGTAATAAAAAGTCCCCCCGGCTTTAAGCTTTTTATCACTTCATTCATAATTTGTGTCGTTAGTTCTTTAGGAAATACAGTAAAGGGAAGACCAGAGATAATGACATCGGCACTTTTCTCTCCTGTTTCGCACAGAACAGCGGACATATTTTTTGCATCTGTATAGTGAGAAAAAGCAGGGTAGTGTTGCTTAAGTTTTTTTTGTAGGGGAAGGTTTTTCTCGAAAATATAAGCCCGACTTGCTGGCTTCATGTTTTGTTCAATATACTTTGTGAATATCCCGGTGCCGGCACCGAGTTCTACTACAACCTCCGTATCTTCCCAAGATACAGGTGTAACCATAGCTTTTGCTAAAAAAGAAGAACTAGGCGTAATGCTCCCAATTGTACGTGGATATTTTAAAAATTGAGTAAGAAATTGTAATCGTGGATATATCATCTCTGCTTGTCTCCTTCTTTTGTTGATTATTATAGTAATGAGTATAGGAGCAGTATCTTATCAAAAAGTGCTATTTTTTCTTAAGTATTCCTTAAGTATTTTTGTAAGGAGTGGTGTTAGCTTCGCTCTAGTTTGCGAAATCAATAATTATAAAGAATTTTATTCGTTAGTGCATCACTTAATAATCAATTCCACTATTTGGTTGACTAATTTCTTATAGTCACAGTATACTGTAACTATAACACTTTAGAGTTTTTGAAACAGTTAACTGTACGAAAAGAGGTGACCCTTATGCATACTTATACAGCAAAACAAATTACAGATATTTTACAGAGTGAAGGTCAGAATATAAATTTACGTACAGTCAGGTACTACACACAAATAGGGATGGTTCCCCCTTTAGAGCTTGTCGGAAACAAAAGAGTATACACAGACCACCACCTTTATTACATTCGTGCCG
>NZ_KE952703.1 GCF_000466385.1 Aneurinibacillus aneurinilyticus ATCC 12856 | reverse complement strand
CTGTAGTTGCCCAAAAACACTTACACAAATTTACAATTGAATAGAAAAGAGACATATCTCTTCACCCTGTGTAAAAATAGAAGTACCACCAACCACTTTTACGCAAAGGAGAAGACTATATGCCTCTTACGTATAGGGTAGCACATCAACAGGAAATCAACAATATTTTACGTACCTGGCGGTTCCCACTTTATTTTTCTAAGCCGGTAATGAACCATATGGTTCATTTTCTCGATGGTGTGATGACCAGAGGTTTTTCTGGAACGTTAACCGATATCCATCGTGAAAGCTGCCATTCACAAGACCGACGGACACTGAGCCATTTTCTTACTCATGGGAAGTGGAATGAGCAGCATTTGATGCGTATAATTCAGCAACAATCATGGGAGAACATCAAGAGGGAAGCGAAACATACACAAGAGCCGATTTTCGTTATTATCGATGATACGGTCTGTAGAAAGACAAAGCCCTCGTCACAGGCATTGTCCCCTATGCAAGGAACAGATTTTCACTATTCCCATACCGAAGGTAAGTCAGTATGGGGGCATGCAGTCGTTCAAGAGTTCATTCGATGTGGTGAAAAAGCATTCCCTTATGCGTTTAGCCGATACGAATCAGAGCAAAACAGCAAAATTGATATTGCATGTGAACTGCTTTCTATGGTGCCAAAAAGTTCTTTTTCTACTTATGTTCTTATGGATACATGGTATCCTGCTCAATCTGTACTCGAAACCTGCGCTTTATCTGGATTTCACGTCATTAGCGGTATAAAAACCAATCGTATTATTTATCCATATGGTATTCGGCAGTCAATAAAGGAATTTGCCTCGCACATCCATAAAGAAGATACCGACCTTGTGACCGTCGGTCACGCTTCTTATCACGTCTATCGTTATGAAGGCAAGCTAAATTTTATTGAAAATGCTGTGGTACTACTGTGTTGGGATGCGACCCAGCCAATGACTCTCCAAACTATGCGAGCATTCTTAAGTACAGACGTTTCCTTATCTAATGAGCAAATTCTAACGTACTACAGTAAACGTTGGGCGATTGAGACTTATTTTCGTACCATGAAAAGCAACTTTTCCTTTAACGGTTATCAAATACGTAGTACCGTTGCAGTTAAGCGGTTTTGGACACTGCTTTCTTTTACAGCCATGTTCTGCAGTGTAACAGGACACGGTGATATCTTAACAGGACTACGAAGTTGGCAAAACAAAAAGACAGAGAGTTGGATCGAATTTGTTTACTATGAAGCAAAGGCAGGAACGCAGCTGGATTTGATAAAAAATCAGTTACAAGCTGCCTAGAAGAACCTTCGGTTCTTTTTACATGGTAAATTTTGTATCAAATTTTGGGCAAGTCTAGTT
>NZ_KE952702.1 GCF_000466385.1 Aneurinibacillus aneurinilyticus ATCC 12856 | reverse complement strand
GGGGCTGTCCAATAAGTCCCCAAAATAAAAAGTTGGGCGGAAAAACGTCATGTTTTCCGTCCAACTTTTTTGTTCTGTGCTTTTGTTAGGAAAGCGGTGAGGCGGATGCTCGCCACCTTTAGTAGATTGTGGGCCAAAGCCACAATCCCAAACTCGGTGTGAACCTTCTCCAGCCCTCGCAAGGAGAACCTCCGGAACGACCTGTTGCCCTTGATGTAACCAAATACGCTTTCTACATCGACTTTACGCCGAGCATAGACCGCGGATGTCTCGTCACCTTCAAGGGCTTTTTGGGCCTTTGCTTTTAATTCTTCCCAGATCGTATTCCAGTGTACCTGGCGGTTCCCCTTGGCTTTGGTGCAGCTTGTCTTGAGTGGGCAATCACTGCAATCTTCACATTCATAAATCTTGAAACTTTGTTCCAAACCAGAGGCGTTTTTCTTCGTTTGGTATTTCTTAAAGCGCACGTACTGGCCATTCGGGCAAATAAATCGGTCATCTTGCTCTTCATACGTCCAGTTCGATGCATGTCGGATATCTTTCTTATAACGACGCGTTTTCTCTTTCATATAGCTGCCGTAAGGAATGAGAAAATCAAAGCGTTGCTCCTTTTCTTCGCCCACCGCATACAAGTAATTTTCCTCGCTGCCATAGCCCGCATCGGCAATCACCGTTTTCGGCATCGGTAAAGAAGACGCGGCCAATCGCTCCATATGCGGGATGAAGCAACGCGTGTCGGTGGGACGTTGGTGGATGCTGTAAAACAAAATAAATTGGTTTTCTGCAGCCATTTGCACATTGTAACCCGGCTTCAGTTGACCCTTTTTC
>NZ_KE952701.1:19278-41244 GCF_000466385.1 Aneurinibacillus aneurinilyticus ATCC 12856 | reverse complement strand
ATCCACTCTGGATTATACTGGATAATCAACACCCCTGGTATTTGAATTTTGAAACAGAATTGGAATACATAGTAGAAGACAAAACAAGAATAGAAGATGAGAAGTATGACTAAGTGTTTAATAAATTGGATATTTATCATACTAAACAGCCATTTCAATGCGTTGAAATGGCTGTTTTTGTGTACATTTTCATAGTATTATAATAGTATGAAATGAGGTGAACGGGCATGGGTACAGAGAATAAATACACGATAAAAATGAAGAAAAGAAAGCAGATTAGTGACTCAGTGTTCAATCTCCTTTTTAAGGATTTAGTAGAGTCGGAAAAAATTAAGCTATACATAGACGATGTGAAACAGCGTATTTATGAAGGAGAGATGAATCAGGATGAGTTCAATGAAAGCCTGTCGAATTTAACCGACCGCTATGTAAAAAAAGGATTGCACCGGTCTGATCAGGCCAGTGTCATCCGCTACATTAGTGCGTTCGCCAAGATAGAGAACAATGTAAAGGCCAACCTGCGCGCAATGAGCATACAGGAGAAGGGTATAGACAGCGAGGAAGAGACAGAAGAATTGAATGTTCAGGAGATTATTCGTAAATACGAAGATACGCAGCGATGGATTAACGAGTGGGTACGGGAATATGCTTGTGCACATGGGCTAGACCCGGAGCTTGTAGCAACTCCAAACCTGGAGCTGATGGGGAAATAAGACAGAAAACGGGTCCTTAAAGTGTGGAGGACCCGTTTTTTCATGCATTTCGAGTTACACCCTTGCATGAAACAGTAAAGGAGAAGGTTTAATGATCACCATGGTTGCCTTTACTCGGGTTTGTAATGACAAAACCCTCTTCTGGCAAATACAAATAATCAATTTTTACCCCGTCAAGCAAATCCTGCGTCTTGTCGAGAAGTACATCGATTTCTTTATCGGTATGCACAATTTCATCGTTCTCGCCAGGTGTATCCAAATCGAGGCCATAATGAGCGTGGGTACCGTGCGTATGGGTGATGACTACGCGCAGAAACTTTCCTTCTGAATCCTCTTGTGCCATGATTTCGTTAATTTTCTTTGCAGCGTTTCTTGTGATTTTACATTTCATTCGGGTTCGCTCCTTAGATTACATAAATATAGAAGGACTTGTATCGTCGCTTATTATACGCCATTTTACTTCTATATGGAAATAGGATGGTTGGAAGTAGGAGATTCAGAAAAAAGAAGAGGGTGGATGCGCCCACCGCCCTTCCTTCTTTTCTTACCTCCCACCACAAATATGTGCCGATTTATCCAATCAGATGTATATAAGCCTGTATGTAGCCTGCATTATATTTATGTTAAAAAAGCGGTCCCGTGCAATGCCGGGACCTAATGAGAATGGAGTTACCACAATATGTGGTATGATTGTGGAGATCAATCCATAGCCCATCTTACTATAGTTGTGTAAGTATTTTGTTTGACTTGCGTTAAGATTATATTAAGATTTCCTTTGATGGACCAGTGGTTTTATACGCGGAAAAGAAGTATCATAAAATAACAAACAAGACCATATGAAAAGGGGTTTGCGACTATGATGCTACAACAACAATTTGGGGCGTTGCTCGTCGCATTGCGAGAGAAGAGCCCACTTGTACATAACATTACAAATGAAGTGGTTACTAATTTTACAGCGAATGGATTGCTCGCAATCGGCGCCTCACCCGTGATGGCTTATGCGCCGGAAGAAGTAGCGGATATGGCTAAAATCGCTGGTGTACTCGTATTGAATATGGGCACATTGACGAAAGAAACGGTGGAGTCGATGCTGATTGCCGGGAAGTCTGCCAACGAACACGGTGTGCCTGTTGTATTTGATCCGGTGGGGGCAGGCGCTACACCATTCCGTACGGAAATGGCACGCCGTATCGTTGAAGAAATAAATATCGCGATTATCCGGGGCAATGCAGCGGAGATAGCCAATGTGATGGGAGAAGCATGGGAGATTAAAGGTGTGGATGCTGGCCAGGCGGGCGGAAATGTTGAGGCACTGGCTCGTAAAGCAGCCAAAGAGCTGAATACAGTCGTTGCAATTACAGGCAAGGTTGATGTGGTCGCTGGATTAAATGAATTATATACTGTGCATAATGGCGACGAAATGCTCACACGCATCACAGGAACAGGTTGCCTGCTTACCTCCATCATTGGTGCGTTCACTACTGTGGAGAAAGATTATGCGCTGGCGGCCGCGGCAGGGCTTGCGGTATATGGCGCGGCAGCGGAAATGGCACGGCAGACGGTATCTGCCCCTGGTTCCTATCAGGTTGCCCTGCTGGACATGCTCTATAGCATAGACGAAGAGCAAGTTGCATCCATGGCACGTGTAGAGCGAAAATAAACGGAAAGAGTGACAGCGATGGATAATCTAACATGGAAAAATAAACTTGCGGTTTACCTTGTAATTGGAATTGAAGAGGTTAATGGCCGCAGTGCGTTGGAAACGGTACGTCTGGCTATTGACGGCGGGGCAACGGCTGTGCAGCTACGCGAGAAACATGCGCCGCTTCGCCATGTGCTGGAAACCGGAAAAAAAATGCGGGAGCTGTGCCGCAAACATGATGTTCCATTTATTGTTAACGATCGTGTAGATGTAGCGATATTGCTGGATGCAGACGGCGTCCATGTCGGACAGGATGATTTGCCGGCGAGCGAGGTTCGCAAACTGGCAAAAGAGCGGATGTTCGTCGGTGTTTCGGCATCTTCGGTTGAGGAAGCGCGTTGGGCACTTGCGCAGGGAGCAGATTATCTTGGTGTCGGAGCGATTTATGCCACTGGCAGCAAATCTGATGCCGGAGACCCGGTTACGCCGGCTCTAATTGGCGAGATTCGTACGTTCTCGGATATTCCGATTGTCGGTATTGGCGGTATTACGGTTGATAACTGCTCTGAAGTAATAAAGCAAGGGGCAGATGGTGTGGCGGTCATTTCCGCAATTGTTGGACAGCCCAATCCAAAGCAGGCGGCTGCACGCTTGCATGAAGTGATTACCGCATGCATCGTAAAATAGGGCATATTTGAGGAAGGAGTGGATGATTCCGCCCCTTCCTTTTTGGTGAATATACAATTTCGGGAACGAAGGCAAAAAAGACGAACAAGCATTCTGGTTTTGTGTATAATGAAAAGGAAAGGGACGGCAGGGAAATGGACTGATGTTGCTTTTCGCCATAAAAACCAGTACATTGAATGAAAGAAACAGGAGGGGAAGGATTTGAGTCGTCAAAATGTATCACCAACTATACCAGCATACAGCGATGATGATATTCGCGTCCTAAAAGGGCTGACTGCCGTCCGTGTCAGACCCGGGATGTATATTGGCTCGACCGGAAGTCGCGGTCTGCACCATCTCATCTGGGAGATTATTGACAACTCCAAGGATGAAGTGCTGGCCGGCTACTGCGATACAGTTAAGATTACGATTCATCCGGACGGAAGCATCAGCGTTGAAGACAATGGTCGTGGCATTCCGACCGGTATTAATAAGGATGAAGGAATTCCGACGCCGACAGTTGTATTCACCGTCTTGCATGCTGGTGGAAAATTTGGCGGTGGCGATGGATATAAGAAATCGGGAGGTTTACATGGAGTCGGGGCAAGCGTAGTGAATGCATTGTCCGAATGGCTGGAGGTGGAAATCTACCGCGATGGAAATATTTATCGACAACGCTTTGAATATGTAGAAGAGGCAAATGGACAGTTCAAAGCCGGGCACCCCGTAACCGGGCTTGATATTGTGGGTACGACCCGCAAGACGGGAACGAAGGTAACGTTCATGCCTGATAAGCGTGTTTTCAGTGATACGAATGTTCAGCATAGCGTACTGCGCGAACGTCTCCGCGATAATGCGTTTTTGCTGAAAGGTGTTTCGATTCATCTGCGGGATATGCGTCCGGGCGCACCGGAGAAAGAGACGTTTCATTTCGATGAAGGGATTAAGGCGTTCATCGAATTTTTAAATGACGGCAAAAATACGCTGCATAATACGGTGTATTTTGAAGGCGAAAAGGAAAATATTGAGATTGAACTGGCATTCCAGTATAACGACAATACGTCAGAGAATCTGCTGTCCTATGTCAATACGATTCCGACGATTGATGAAGGAGCACATGTTTCAGGCTTTCGTAATGCATTCACAAAAGTATGCAACGATTATGCGCGTAAGAATGCGATGCTAAAGAAAAACGACAAAAATCTGACCGGAAACGACTACCGTGAAGGGTTGATGGCCGTGCTTAGTATCCGAATGGATGACCCACAGTTTGAGAGTCAGACAAAGGACAAACTTGGCAGTGAGGAAGCAAGGTCGGCAGTTGAAGCATTCGTGAGCGAGAAAATGAGCTTCTTTCTGGAAGAGAACCCGGATATCGCTCGGCTCATTATCGAACGAGCTATAGAGTCGCGCCGCATCAAAGAAGAAATCAAAAAGGCGGCAGAAGCGTTACGCAATCCAAACAAGAAGAACAAAAAGAAAGGCAAACGCACGATCAGTGATAAATATACACCGCCAAGCAAGAAAGATGTGGACCGTAACGAGCTGTTCATCGTAGAGGGAGATTCAGCGGGAGGCTCCGCAATTAATGGACGCGACCGCAACTTCCAGGCCGTGCTTAGCCTGCGCGGTAAGCCGATTAATGTAGAGAAAAAGAAAATTTATGAAGTCATTGGACCGAATGGCAACGAGGAGATTAATACGATTGTTGAAGTGCTGGGCACAGGAATTGGCGATGATTTTAATGCCAATCAATGCGCTTTTGACAAAATTATTATAATGACGGATGCTGATTACGACGGCGCACATATTCAGATCTTGCTGTTGACGCTGTTCTACAGGTATTTCTCGGAACTGATCAAGCGCGGTAAAGTATTTATCGCCCAGCCGCCCCTGTATAAAGTATACAAACAGGGTAAGAAAGAACAGCAGATAGTCTATGCATGGACGGAAGAGGAGCGAATGGCAGCACAGAAGAAACTGGGCAGTCAGGCGGAAATCCAGCGCTACAAAGGACTCGGCGAAATGAATGCTGAACAGCTCTGGGATACAACAATGAATCCTGTGTCGCGCAAGCTTATTCAGGTTGATTTGGAAGAGGCAGCAGAGGCCGAGCGGATTGTTACCATTCTAATGGGAGATAAGGTACCGCCGCGCCGTGAATGGATTGAGAGCAATGTGAAGTTTGTTATGGAGGAGGAATAAAGAGTCGATGTCACTGCCGCATGAACAATATTTGCAGATGAGTGTGCGGGACGTGTATCGCTCACGATTCAGCGATTACGCCCGCTATATTATTCTTTCAAGAGCCATTCCGGATGTGCGGGATGGCTTAAAACCCGTACAACGTCGGGTGCTGTACTCGATGTATAAAGAGAAGAACACACCGGACCGCCCGTACCGCAAATCGGCGAAAACGGTCGGAGATGTAATGGGTAATTACCATCCGCATGGTGACGCATCCATTTACGAAACAATGGTGAATCTTGTACAACCGCATAAAATGCGCGAGCCGCTCATTGACGGTCATGGCCATTGGGGTACGGTTGACGGTGATACGGCTGCGGCGATGCGTTACACAGAGGCGCGCCTTATGCCAATCGCGATGGAGATGACCCGCGATATTGAAAAAAATACAGTGGAATTTATTCCGAACTATGATAACACGACCAAAGAGCCAGTCGTGCTGCCTGCACGATTTCCGAATTTGCTGGTTAATGGGGTAACGGGTATCTCTATCGGGTTCGCTACAGAGATTCCTACCCATAATCTGCGTGAAGTTATCGATGGTACAATTGCCTTGCTTCATAATCCAGAGCTTTCACTTGATGAGATGATGACGTACATTCCGGGTCCGGATCTGCCGGGCGGCGGTATTATTCAAGGGAAGGATGAGATCCGAAAAGCGTATGAGAAGGGCTCAGGCCGCATCATCATTCGCTCCAAAACGCACATTGAGAATGGAAAGCAGGGGCGTCAGCTCATTGTTGTTGATGAGATACCTTATACGGTCAAGAAAAAAGCGCTCGTCACACAAATTGAAGAGGAAATTCTGGAGAAAAACGTTGACGGCCTAATGGAAGTACGGGACGAAACGGATCGCCAGGGGATGCGTATTGTACTTGAAGTACGTAAGGACGCTGATATTGATGGCATCTTGAATTACCTTTTCAAGAAAACCGATTTGCAGATTTCTTATAGTTTCAATATGCTTGTTATCGCAGATGAACGGCCTCAGCAACTTGGCCTTAAAGGGATTCTGGCTGCCTATATCGCCCACCAGAAAGAGGTCATTACGAAGCGTACAACGTACGATTTGGAGCGGGCGCAGAAGCGTCTGCACATCGTAGAAGGAATTATTAAAGCCATTTCGATTCTACGTCAGGTTATTGACACGATTATGGACTCGGATGGACGGGAAGACGCGCGTCAGCGCCTGATAGAGCGTTTTGACTTTACGTATGAACAGGCAGAAGCCATTCTTGATATTCGATTGCACCAACTGACGCGTCTTGACATTAAGAAATATGAAAAAGAAGAAAAAGAGCTGCGGAAAAAGGTTACGGTTCTTGAAGGCATCCTGAAAAGCGAGAAGAAGCTGAATAAGGTGCTCGAAACGGAATTGGTGGAAATCCGCGAAAAATATGGAAGCGATCGTCGAACTGAGCTTGAAGATGAAATTGAGAGCATCGAGGTCGATATTTCTATTACTGTTCCGGCGGAGGATGTGATTGTGACAATCACGGAAGACCAGTATATTAAGCGTACGTCGATGCGTTCATTCAATAGCTCCGGTGCCTCTGTCGAAACGACAGGGCTGAAAGAAGGGGACGCTGTTCGTTATCTTTTTAAGACGAACACGATTCATCAGTTGCTTCTATTTACGAGTCATGGGCAATTCTACCAGCTGCCCGTGCATGAAATACCGGACGGACGCTGGAAGGACATCGGTACGAGTCTAGTAAATGTCGTGTCCCTCAGTAAGGAAGAAAAAATCGTTTCTGCCTATACAATAGACTCATTAGAAACAATAATGGATGAGTCGTTTGCATTTGTGACAGAGGGTGGCATGGTTAAGCGCACTAAAGTGGAAGAGTACAGCAAAACGCAGAAAAAACGTGGGATTGTTGCAGCAAAAGTGAAGGATGATGACAGGATTGAAGCGGTGCATCTATGTCGGGAAAACGGAGAATTTCTACTTGTCTCATCCGGTGGCATGGCGATTCGCTTTCCGGTTTCTGATGTGCCTTTCACGGGACGAAATACAGCGGGGGTACGCGGCATGAAGCTTGAAGAAGGTGAACGGATTGCTGGCTCCTTCGTTCTTTCTCCAGAAAGGGAAGATGTATTGCAGATTGTAACGAAGGAAGGGGTCATTAAACGCACATTCGTTGCCCAGTTTACGGCACAAGGACGAGGAGGAAAGGGACTGCTTGTTATCCGGCGCCGTAAAGTGCAGCCCCATGAGGTAAAAGCAGCATTCCTAGAGGATGCCTTACAGCATGACCTCGTAGCGAAGACAAGTGCAGGGCACATGCTTCCCATAGAGTGGGAGGCGTACCGGGAAAGTCTGTCAGTTAATGACCAAGGGTCGATTGGACGTACGATGGTCATGATGGAACCGGGAGAAGAAATCGCTCACATATCCAAAATTGCACGTGTAAAAGAGGATCGTGACGAAGAAGTTTTGCATAATTCTCAAGTATAGGCAGGAAAGAGTACCTTTTTGTCGAAATGGGAATAATGTAATAAAGAAGCAGGGCATGTTTTGCCCGAACTTGCAGGACGCAAAGTTCTTTATTATTCTTTTTGTTTCATGTATAGTAATTGTATAGTAAATTCTTTTAGGGGGAACATTTTTTGAGTAACATCGCTGTCGGCAATATTTTAGAAGGTACCGTGGTAGGAGTTCAATCTTTTGGCGCTTTTGTTAATATCGGAGAAAACAAGCAGGGGCTTGTTCATATCTCGCAAATCGCCTCCTCTTATGTAGAAGATATTAACCAGTTTGTCAAAGTTGGTGACAAAGTGACCGTTAAGGTGCTGGAGATTAAAAGCGACGGTAAAATTTCCTTAACCATGAGAATTCATGAGGAAAAGAAGGAAGACCGCCGTCCATTTAAGAAGCGCGATGATCACCGAGGTGGTCCGGGCGGACGTTCCAACAACAACAATTCGAGAGAAGATTTCGAATCGATGATGAAACGTTGGATGAAAACAAGCGAAGACAAAATGGGCGACTTAGGTAAACGCGAAAAGAGACGCTAAACGGGTCTTCTCATTACCATGGTAAATCAACCACTCTGATGCAAGTCAGAGTGGTTTTCTATGCGTATTGGAGAGAAAAACAGGAAAATGTAAAATTACATAATAAAGGAGAGACATGCTGTGTCACTATACCATGTATTAGGAGCCAAACAGTTTACCCGTCCGATGCTGGATGAGATTTTCGAGAATACACATCGTATGGAGCAAGTCGTGAAAGACGGCGGCAGTGACCTTTACAGCAATAAAGTAATGACAACGTTGTTTTTTGAGCCGAGCACCCGGACACGTCTATCGTTCGAATCGGCGATGTCGCGTCTTGGAGGTAAAGTTATCGGCACAGAGAATGCAGCCCAGTTTTCGTCAACGATTAAAGGCGAAACGCTTGAAGATACCATTCGAGTTGTTTCCGGCTATAGCGACGTGATTGTTATCCGACATACGGATATTGGAGCAGCAGAGCGTGCAGCAGCAGTAGCTACTGTACCGGTTCTTAATGCTGGAGACGGGGCAGGCGAACATCCGACACAGTCACTTTTGGATTTGTACACGATCGAAAAAGAACTCGGGCGTCTTGACAACTTACATGTTGTCATGATTGGAGATTTAGCGAATGGACGAACCGTTCATTCGTTGTCCTATTTGCTAGCCAACTACAAAGGAATTCATATTTCTTTTACTGCGCCAGAGAACGTGCAAATTCCTACGTATGTGAAGAAGTATTTAGACGAAAAAGGTATTACATACGAAGAAGAGCATGATTTGGAAAAAGTGGTGGGAACCGCTGATGTATTGTACCAAACGCGTATTCAGAAAGAGCGATTTACTTCGCTTGATGAATATGAAAAGGCCAGTGGTAAATACATTATCGACCGGAAAGTTCTTGCAAAAATGAAGCAGGATAGCATTATTCTTCATCCGCTGCCGCGCGCTGGTGAGATTGCGGTCGAGGTAGATGAAGACCCACGCGCTGCCTACTTCCGGCAGGCACAGAACGGTTTATTCGTTCGCATGTCTCTCATTGATAAATGTTTTTCATAATCAATACATTGAATACCTGGTAAAGTAAACGGCCAGTAAAATAATAAAGGCAATAAAAAAGATAGATTCATTTTTAACGAATCTATCTTTTTTATTGGAAAAACAGGCTGCTAGCGCCAGTGATTAGTGCCGTATGTGTTGTAACGAAGCATTATCCTTTCTTTCGAATGTTATGTTCAAACGTATTATACAGAGAAAGATGAAAAAAGGCACAATAAATATTTTATCCCTTACTTGCTAAAGATATGTTCAACAACGAATAAGAAAGAAGGGATCCGTATGCGCAAAATAAGGTTTGGTGCACTTACAGGCTTTGCATGTGTCCTGTTACTTCTCTGTCAGTTCTGGCCCTTGCAGGCGGTAGCAGGACAAACACAAGTAAATGCGCCGGATACATGGGATGTAAGCCGTCTCTATCCAGATGACGCCGCATGGGAGACGGACATCCGTGATGTAGAGAAGGAAATTGGCGGGCTTTCCGCATACAAAGGAAAGCTTGCAAATGCAAAGCAATTGTATGCTATGCTGAATCAGGAAGAGCATGTCATGCGAAAGCTCGAAAAAGCATATACGTATGCACAGCTGCTCTTCGATACAGATACAGCAAGTTCAGAAAACCAGAGACGGCTTGATAAGGTTCGTCAGGTAGCGCAAAAATTAACACTGGTCACATCGTTTACTGCTTCAGAATTGGGCGCAATGGATGATGCGAAGCTTAGAAAAATATACGGACAGGAAAAAAGACTGACACGGTACAAGCGACATATTAGTGAGTTACGCAAAGAACAGGCGCACATTTTATCAGAGAAAGAAGAACGACTGCTCGCATTGACCAGTGAAATAGCAGGTGTGGCGGGACAAACGTATCGATATCTGCTAGACGCAGACCTTATGTTCCCTGCTATTGAGGGTATGAATGGTAAAAAAATCTCGATAAATCGTACTAATTATGCGTCTTTGCTTACTTCTCCGAATCGTGAACTGCGTCGTCGTGCATTCGAAGCAATGTATGGTACATACAAGCAGTATGAGAATACATTTGCATCCCTGCTGCAGGGAGAGGTGCGTAAACATATTGTTTATGCAAAGGCGCGAAATTATCCGTCAGCGCGCTATGCGGCATTACATGCTACCGATATACCAGAGAGCGTGTATGATAATGTAATCTCAACGGTTCGAAGACGGGTGGCTTTGCTCCATCGATATACGGCATTGCGGAAGAAGTTGCTTGGTGTGCCTATAGTACATAAATATGATTTATACGTTCCGTTGTTTCCTGATACAAAGCGGGAGTATTCATTGGATGAAGCAAAAAAGATGATTCGCGAAGGATTGGCGCCGCTCGGTCCCGATTATCGACGCAGATTGGATGAAGCGTTCACGAATCGGTGGATGGATGTATACAGCCGCAAGAATAAGACAGGAGGGGCATATCAGACAGCCGTATATGGATATCCGCCGTATGTGCTACTGAATTATCATGGTAGATTGGATGATGTACTAACGATGTCACATGAACTTGGACACGCGATGCATTCCTATTATGCTAATGAGACGCAGGACTATTTAAATGCAGGCTATGGTGTGTTCGTTGCAGAAGTGGCTTCAACCGTTAACGAATCCATGCTGCTGCGCGGCTGGATTGCACAGGCGAAGGGACCAGAGAAGAAAGCAGCGCTCTTGAATCGTTATCTGGATACATTTCAGAGCACGCTGTTTACCCAGACCCTCCTTGCGGAATTCGAACGGGATATTCATCGAGCGTCAGAGACAGGAGAGACGCTTACTGCCGATTATTTAGATCGACAGTACCGCAGGCTTGTCGGGGAGTATTATGGACCGTCGCTTGCTGTAGATCCGCTTGTCGGAGCAGAATGGGCGCGCATCCCACATTTCTATAAGAATTTTTATGTATATCAGTATGCTACCGGCTTTTCTGCAGCAACTGCACTCGCTGACGGACTACTGAAAGGCGAAGGAAAGGCACAGGAGAGGTACTTGGCATTTCTTAAGACAGGCGGGGCCAAGCCGTCGCTCGATGTATTGGCACAGGCTGGAGTGAACCTGCGTGATCCGGGTGTTATCTCTCGTGCCCTCGATGTATTTGAACAATCGCTTGAAGAGCTGGAAAGGCTGGCAGACAAATTATCCAGGCCCAATAATGCAGAATAGGCGTACGTCTATTTTGAATAAAATCAGGGGCATCCGCCTGCAATTCACATAGTGTAGTAACATATGAAAACTACTTTGAGAATGTGGGGGACTATTATGAAAAACAATGAAAACAATCATCAGCCGTCTTTCGCTTATGAGCAATACCATACGAACATGGCGGCACCTTTATATTATACACAGCCTGTTTCTTATCCATATCATTATGGTTATGCACACGACGGGCGTGGCGGACTTTTCCCGCTTCTATTTTTAACACCATTTCTGATTCTTCCGTTTCTTAATAACAGGCCGAAGTATGTTCCGTATCCATATCCGTCTCCTTACCCATCACCGTATCCCTATCCTACACCTTACCCGTTTCCGGTTGGGGCTCCTGAAGCTCCTGGTCCATACTACGGGACTGCGAGAGAAGGGTAGGTAAATGCTTGTTTTTTTCGCAAAGAAGACAAATGGTCACGATCTTTTCAAACGACAAGCCAAGAATAAAGGGAACAGGAGAGCGATGTCCTGTTCCCTTTGCTAATTATTGTGAGACTTTATAGTAGCTTGGATAACTTTTTTCGTACTCGGCGATTTTGTCTTCCTGCATCAGTGTAATGCCAATATCGTCCAGGCCTTGCAGCAGGCACTCACGGCGATATGCATCGACGCTGAATGGAACTTCAAGGCCATTGTCATCGGTAATTACATTCTTCTCCAAATCAACCGTTACCGCGTATCCTTCCTGATTTGCAACATTTTGGAACAGTTGCTCCACGGTTTCTTCTGGCAGCACGATTGGCAGGATGCCGTTCTTGAAGCAGTTATTATGGAAGATGTCCGCGAATGACGGTGCGATAACTACTTTGAAACCATAGTCCAAAAGTGCCCACGGCGCATGCTCACGGGAAGAGCCGCAACCGAAATTATTTCGTGCAATCAAAACATGTGCGTCTTTATACTGCGGTTTATTCAATTCAAAATCTGGATTCACATTTTCTTGCTCATCAAAGCGCCATTCATAAAACAGGAACTGACCGAAGCCAGTACGCTCGATGCGTTTCAAGAATTGTTTAGGGATAATAGCGTCTGTATCTACGTTAACGCGATCGAGCGGAGCGACCACACTTGTAATTTTTTTAAACGGTTCCATGTGCTTTCTCCTCTCTTTCCTTGACTTCCCATTTACGTACATCAACAAAGCGACCTGCGATAGCTGCGGCAGCAGCCATTTCAGGGCTAACCAAGTGTGTGCGTCCGCCGCGGCCCTGACGGCCCTCGAAATTCCGGTTTGATGTAGAGGCACAGCGTTCGCCCGGTGAAAGCACGTCCGGATTCATTGCCAGACACATACTGCAGCCTGGTTCACGCCACTCAAAGCCTGCCTCGATAAAGATGGTATGAAGACCTTCTTTTTCGGCTTGTTCTTTAACCATACCGGAACCAGGCACAACCATAGCATTTACAGTTGAAGCTACTTTGTGGCCGTTGGCGATTTTGGCCGCAGCGCGTAAATCCTCGATACGGCCATTCGTACAGGAACCGATAAATACGCGATCGATTTCAATCTCGGTAATCGGAGTGTGTGCTTCAAGGCCCATATAAGCAAGTGCATTCTGTGTTGCCTTACGTTCGTTTTCGGTTGTAAAGTCTTCTGGTGCGGGAACGATACCGGTTACGCCGATACCCATACCTGGACTAGTACCCCATGTTACTTGCGGTTCGATTTCTGCAGCTTTGATTACGACACGGCGATCATACTTAGCGCCTTCGTCTGTGACAAGCTCCTTCCAGGCCGCGATCGCTTTATCCCATTCTTCGCCCTTCGGTGCGAAACGGCGTCCTTCCAGGTAGGAGAATGTCGTTTCATCCGGCGCGATAAGTCCTGCACGAGCTCCGGCTTCGATTGACATGTTGCAGACGGTCATCCGCTCTTCCATGGAGAGGTTCTTGATTGCATCTCCGGTGTATTCGATAACATAGCCAGTTGCAAAGTCGGTGCCCCATTTAGCTATGATGGCGAGAATCAAATCTTTTGCTGTTACGCCGAGCGGAAGTTCCCCATCTACGTGTACTTCAAGCGTTTTCGGCTTTTTTTGTTGCAAACATTGTGTTGCCAGTACATGCTCTACTTCACTTGTTCCGATACCAAATGCAAGTGCACCGAACGCCCCATGTGTTGAGGTGTGGCTATCTCCACATACAATGGTTTTACCGGGGTGGGTAAGTCCCAATTCTGGTCCCATTACATGCACGACGCCTTGCTCCGGACTGTCTAAATCATAGAGTGTAACGCCAAATTCCTTACAGTTCGCCTGCAGTGTCTCAATTTGCTGACGGGAAATCGGATCTTCGATTGGCAGGGAACGGTCTGTAGTCGGTACGTTATGATCGATAGTTGCAAATGTTAAATCAGGACGCCGCACAGAGCGTCCGGCAAGGCGCAAACCTTCAAATGCCTGTGGTGATGTTACCTCGTGTACAAGCTGTAGGTCAATGTATAGCAGGCTGGGCTTGTTCTCTTCAGCGTAGATAACATGATTGTCCCAGATTTTTTCAAACATTGTACGTGGTCTCATTCATCTCTCCCCTTTGTTTTTTTAATCTTTATATAAGTTTTAACATAGAAAAAACAAATGTTCAAAGATATAATATTTATAGTTTACATAGGATTTACCTATAAAAAGAAGACAGGGAGGTTGAATATGGAACTCAGACAATTATTATATGCAGTAACCATTGCAGAGGAGAAAAGCTTTTCACGCGCAGCAGATAAGCTTCATTTGGCCCAGCCGTCACTTAGCCAGCAAATTGCTAAGCTTGAAAAAGAAATTAATATTATCTTATTCGAGCGTTCAACAAGCTCAATCCGTCTAACAGATGCAGGCGAGAGATTTTATGAATCGGCATCGAAAATTCTCGATTCTATTGAGCAATTGAAAAAAGAAATGCAGGACATGGCGGAATTGGAGAGAGGAGGTCTTACGGTCGGAAGTCTACCCATTACTGGCGCCCATATCTTGCCGCTTGTACTGCCGGTATTCAAAAAGAAATACCCTGGTATCCAGGTGCGTCTTATTGAAGAAGCGACAAGGGCGCTTGAGCAATTGACGGCACGAGGAAAGACCGAGATGAGCCTGCTGTCACTGCCGCTTGCGGATCCGAGCCTGGAATGGGAGCCAATTCTCGAAGAGGAAATCTGCTTGGCTGTGCCACCGGATCATCCGTTGAGCCAGAGAGAAGAGGTGGAGATTCGCGAACTAAAGGAAGAAGCCTTCATTATGCTAAAAAAAGGCCAAGGTTTTCGTACCCTGGCCTCAGGATGGTGTGAAGAGGCGGGGTTTGTGCCGCGCGTCGTATTTGAAAGCAGCAACATTGAAACCGTACAATCGCTCGTAGCGGCGGGGATGGGCATTGCATTCGTGCCAAAGATGGTGACACGACTCTCTACAGAGCCGTTGCTTCCTCAATATGTAGCACTGCGTAATCCTACACCTTGCCGTACATTGGTGATGGCATATCGCCGCGGCCGATATCGTTCACGGGCAAGCCGGGTATTTCTTGAAACAGTCCAAGAAGTACTGGTCGCTATGGAGCGAGCGTCCCATCGCTTTTAACGGTGGCTTTGTGTGAAAGCTGGTCCATGAAACGCAGGAATTCTGCTTTTTCTGCCCCTTCGATTGGCCGCGGTTGCCCGTTTGTAATCCGGACAGGAATAAGACCTGCCTGAATGCGTTTGTTACTTACTGATACCTCTAGGATGGCAGATTGATTAGAGCGATCTATTCGGCTATTGGTAAATATAAAGTTACCGAGTGAATAGGCGATTAGTTTGCCTTTATACCACTCTACCGGCTGCATGATGTGGGAGTGATGACCAATGACCAAATCCGCTCCCATATCAATGAGCGTATGTCCCATTTCGGTTTGGTAGGCTTCCGGTGTTGTGACGCGCTCCTGGCCCCAGTGAATGAAAACGACGACAATGTCCGCTTTCTTTTTCGCCTCTTTTACTTTGCCATACATGATTTTCGGTTCGTACGCGCTGGCTAGCCCTGGTTTGTTCTTTCCAGCCATCCAGGAGGTTGAAGGCAGGACACGGCTATAATTAAGTAAAGCGATCGTTTTTCCTTTTTTCTTTATGTAGTGAATTTGCGTTGCTTCGGCCAGGTTTTTTCCTGCGCCGAGGGGGAGTAGCCCGGCTTTCTTGACATGTCCAATCGTATCGTACAGTGCATTCAGGCCAAAATCCAGCGTATGATTATTCGCCAGTCCGACTACATCAAGTCCGCTTTTCGCCATTGCCTGAGCCATGCGAGGGTCAGAGCGGAACGTGAATTGTTTGCTCTGGGCAGTGCCGCCAGTCGTGAGCGTTGTCTCTAGATTACCAATAGCAAGATCGACACGGGACAGCATTGGTGTTACTTTAGCAAATGGATAGGCAGTCCCGTTTTTCTTTATTTGGTCGCTAACCGTTCCTGTAAACTGCATATCCCCTACAAATGCAAGTGTGACTTTATCAAAGCCAGTTATCATGACATCCTGATTATCCGTTTTGGCGTCGGCCATGAACGCAAGGCTTCCAAACAGAAGGGCAAGGCAGATTACACTTGCACTAAGCACGGCGAGCAGCCGTTTTTTTGTTTCTCTCATTTTCTCATTCTCCCAATATACATCTGATTTGATAAATCGACCTACACCTGGGGTGGGAGGTAAGAAAAAAGCAGAAGGATAGCAAAAGATACACTGGTTCTTTTAAGGTGTAAGTGCAGGGCGTACCTAACCTCGTGTTCTTTTTCCTGATTATTTTCTTATGCCTAGCCACCTTACGAAGCCCGAGCTACCAAATGTAATTTGGTGCACGTTCCTTATATTTCCTTTCTGCACTCTTGCATCATACCACATTTGCGCGGGTGAAATAAGTGTAAAATGACAAAATTACGGAGTGCATGCTGTCTGTTGCATTTCCAGAAATATGTCTGGTCGTCCTGTACGGCACATAGTACAATAAGGACAGCCAATAAGAATAGAAAGGGTGAGAGCCGTTGTTCTATGTGGTGCTCACATTCCATTTACTAGGGGTTGCGGCCAAGCTGGCCGTCTTGTTCCTGATTCCCAGATTGAAGAACGTAGAGCAGACGCGGCGCTTTCTAGTAACATATCGTAAGCTTGATATTACGGCAGATGTTGTATTATGGGGAACCGGCCTGGCGTTTTTCTTTGTCACGTCGTTTCAATACTTAATGCAGATGTGGCTACTTGTATCAATGCTTCTTTATATGTTTGTATTCTATATGTTGAAGCGATTCTTGATGCGGGGGCTTCGAGAGGTAGCGAACAGCCGCAAGGTTCATGCCGAGAAGGAATTGAAAACGTTACGTTTTCAGAATTTATGTGTCGGAATCTTTTCCATCTTTTTGATGGGCTGCATTGCATTCATGATGATGAACAAGCCGTTCTAACTGCAACAAAAAACCGAAGCAGGATATCTTGCTCCGGTTTTTTATTTGGCGGCTAGTTTACCCATTCAGCCACAGTTTGTTTTGCTTCTTCCAGTTCGCTCTCATGCACATATATAGCGGAGTGCTTCTCTACGAAAGAGCGAATCCCTCTTTCTTCTAATCGTTGCTGCATCGCCTGTAGACGGAAGTCGTTTCGGTCGAGAAACACGACCACCCATCCGTCTTCCGGTTTCGGCGAGCCATTCATCATTTCACGCAATTTCTTGAACATGATTATTGTCACCACCCTATGATGTATGTGTCCATAGATATTACATTCGAAGTGTAGGCCCATCTTTTGACCAGAAGAACGAGCAAATATTTTGCCTGCCTATTGCCTGTAAGGGCATAATGTCCCTTAAGACCTCAATAAGTGCAACTTTTATCAACAGGGGATGAAGAAAGCCTTGCTGATAAAAGTTTACTTTATCATGCCATGCTTGACCCGGTAGAGCAATGCGTGAAAAGTCCCGAACAAATGGAAATATGAATACTTTTAAGATACAATAATTCAAGTAAAAGGGACTATTACCAATTCCATGCAATATTTGCACTGTTAAGTAACGGTAGACTTGATAGAATTTAAATAAGAATGAATCAGCAAATGAATTAGCAAATATAGGAGGGAATACAAATGGCAATGAAAGCGACCGGTGTGGTTCGGAAAGTGGATGAATTAGGCAGGGTGGTCATTCCCATTGAGTTGCGCCGTAATCTGGGTATAGCGGAGAAAGATGGGCTGGAAATTTTCGTGGACGATGAGAAGATTATTCTAAAGCGGTATGCCCCGGCTTGCATTTTTTGTGATTCAGCCGATAATATTACTAATTACCGTGGTCGTAATATTTGCAAAAGTTGTCTTACCAATCTCAAGACAATGGAATAATAAAACGCTATACGAAGAGCCGGAATCGTTTTTTGATTCCGGCTCTTCGTGTTCAGAAGTTAATGACAATATTGTTCAAAGAAAAGATGCCTTCACTTTGTTCTTTAAAATAAGCGAACCCTTCCACAATAATAGAATTTGGTTCTGGTGGTTTGGAAAGACTTAATGTGAAATTGGAAAAAGCAAGGCTCTCACCTGCAGCCAATTCATTGCAGAAATTCGGGGCCAGCCAGTACTCCCCATTCGCCTTTTTCCGTTCTACCTCGTCCTGTCCTACATAATGCCATTCATTCGCATGGTTTGCCTCGATGAAAAAAGACGAGCGCCTCTTATTTGTTCTAATTTTTCCGCTTAATGTACCTGCTTCGGCAGGGGAGATGCGGATGCAAATCATTGGAGCGTGTAACGGCTCGCTTCCCGTGTTTTTTACAATAAAATCACCCATCACAAGCACATCAGTTTCTTCTTCACCGTTGTCCGGCAAAATCACCGAATAAGTAAAAAAGGCTGTACCGCCTACTCCCGCTTCCCGGCCTGTTTCTTGTTCCTGCTTTTTACTTTCTACGCTGCTGGGCTTGGTCAATTCCTGTTTGATTAAGGCAGCATAGCGTGAAAGTTCGGCACAGTAAGATAAGACGGTTTGCGTATGTTTCGTGTCCATTCTATTCTCCTCGCATTAAAAATGAAATAAGCAGGCAAGAAGAGAATGCTGTTCTCTTCCTGCCTGTGAAGCGTGATGATTAACCCGGGAAAACGGTTGGGCATTGCGGTGGAAATGGACGCGGCGGGCATTCGAATGGTAGTTCCAACCTTGGCTGACAAAAGCTAGCGAGAACTTCGAGCTTAACCAACGCTTCCATTTGAATGTCTTGGCACATATTAATAGAGATATCCAACTGGAACTCGTCAGTGCCGCCAGCTCCAGTACCAGGGAAAAATATAAGCTGGGCATCGCATTCAAAATCCGTAATATGGCATTGCAGGAATGTTCCATGAGGCGCGCACAGGAAGAACTTTTCTGCGACCTGGAACGGTTTTGTCACGCAGCAGATAATAGGCGTGCTGCACAGGGCAGGCAGAACCTTCAGAACTACAGTGACAAATCCTTTTTTCAATACTTTCACTTTTTGCAACGTAACGACTTGACCTGAAGGTAGCGTAACCTGCACATCCTGGCGACCGCCCGGTTGCGAGATTTCAACGCAGCAGATGGCTCCTTCCTCTAACGGATCAAGCGGTCTTCCTTGTTCATCTGATAAGAAACATTCGACTGTACCGAAGTTTGCAACATCCTGAGTCGTCAATCCAACGGGCAGAGTGCAATTTGGGAACACGGTTCCCAGAACATCGCGTTGACTAATAAGCGGAACATCCACCTGGCGGGTAACCCAGTCAAACACTTTATTCACCTTAATACATACGGTCTCTTCTTGCGCTCCTTGGATCGCTTCAGGAATAAAATCATGGTTAGTATGCATGCATAACCATCCTTTCTGAAGTGTGGGTGGGGATTAGAACTAATTTATCTTATGGGTAAAGCCGGAGGACAGTTCTAGGCATATGCGGATTTTTTTTAGAGGAGGGCAAAAGCAGAAAATTTGCCCAGCATTCTTGACAAATAACTTCACCCTATTCTAGACGGGTGCATAAAAATAGAGAGGACTAAGGGGCATATATCCAAAAGAGGTGATTGATGATGAAAGATAATTCTATAGCTCAATTTGATTCAAGCGATTCAAGTCATCTGCAGCTCAAGCAGAAGCTAATCAACCTGCAATCCGAACTTTCCCGTTATAAAGTTATTCTATCTCGATATAAATCCGAGCTCTCCCGATATAAAACAAGGGTAAAACAATATAAGAAAAGCGGCGAGTTCGGGAAAAAGCAGGAAGAATTGAAAAGTGAGATCGTTTGGCTGCAGGATGAATTAGAGGAGCAGAGCAGACGTCTGGAACAAGTAAGCGAGGAAAGAAACCAGTGCATTCAAGAAAAAGAGCAGCTTATAAAAAACGTAACGATATTGACGAACAAAGTCGATACCCTGGAAAGCAAGGCAATGCAATACGAAGCAGAGAGAAAAGAATGGGAAAAATATATAGAAGAAATGCAAGTGAAGAGTACATCCTGCCAGGAGCAATTGGATGAACGGGAACGCCAATTAGAGGAAGCACATGTTTTTTTGCAGAAAACACAGCAGCAGACCGAAAGAGTTCGGCAGCAAGTGATCCGGTATGAGGTTGAGAAGATAGAATTGGAAGAACGCATTACAGAGCTGGAGGCGCAAATCGAACAGACACGGCAAAAGCGAATGGAGGATAGGGAGCAATATGCAATTGAGTTGCAGCAGCAAATTGAGCAGTATGAAGCAAAATTAACGAAAGCGCAACAATATGCCGAAGAACGTGACCGATTGGTTGAAGAGATTCGTTCCCGGCTGGAAGAGAAGATGCGGCAGCATGAAATTGACTTGCAGGAAAGGGAGCAGCGGGTTGAACAATTGCAACAGCAAATAATTTGTTATGAGGCAGAGAAGGCAGAGCTTGAGAAACGTATTGCCGAGTTGGAAGCACAAATTGAGCAGGTAAGACAGCAGCATGAAGAAAAGGAGAAAGGTGAGGCAGCACAGCTGCAACAGCAAATTGAACGTTATGAGGAAGAGCTAACAAAAGCGCAACAACATGCTGAAGAACGCGACCGGCAGATTGAAGAACTGCAGCAGCAGCTTGAACAGAAATTAGCACAGTATGAAGCAGAGAAGCTGGAGCTAGAAGGGCGCATCGCCAAACTGGAAGTACAGATTGAACAGGCAAGGCAGCGGCGGGCAGAAGAGGGAGAAGGGAGTGAGACGGAGCGGCTCCAGCGGCAGATTGCGCAATATGAGGAGGAATTGGAAAAGGCTCGACACCATGCGGAAGAGCGCGATCGGCAGATCGAAGAACTGCAGTTGCAGCTTGAGCAGAAACTAATCGACTACGAAACAGAAAAGAAGCACATTCAGGAGCATATCCAATATCTCGAAGAAGAAATTAAGCGTGCGGAAGCGAGCTTAATGGAAAAAGAACAGTTGATTGATGAACAAATCCAGCGGCACATTAATGAGCTAGAAGAGGAGCTGCTACAGGCGCAGGAATATTTAGTGGAAAAAGATCAACTTATCGAAGAACTTAAGACGCAGTTCGTACAAAAGAGTGAGCGGTATGATGTCCAGGAAAGAGATGCGGAAGTATTGCATGTTCTCGAAAATGCATTTCAACAGGAGAAATTCGCAGCTCAACTGCAACACCATTTATATGCTCTGGAGGAAGAAGTAAAAGAAGCACAAACCAGAATGCTGCATAAAGAGCAGGAGATCAGCGAGTTAAATAGCCAGCTGGAAAAGAAAATAGCCGAACACGAGATAGAGAGAAGGAAGTGGAAGGCGGAGGCCGAACGGCTTAAGCAGCAAGTCAAGGGAATGAATGATGAAACGTTGCAAATTCAGGCCGAGCTGGAAGAAAAAGAGCATTTGATTACCAGACTGAAGCAGAGGGAAGCCCGCCTGAAAAGCGAAAAACTAGAACTGGAAAACCAAATTGATGAATATGCAGCAAAAACGGGACGCACACAAATTGAATTGGATAAAAAAGACAGAGCACTTCAACAACTGCAGCAGCAATTCGATGAGGATATGAAACAGGCACAGGCACAACTCGTAAACAGAGAACAATCGTTCGTAGAATTGAACGATCGCTTTGAGAAAAGTTTGATGGAACATGAAGCGGAGAAAAAACAGCTAAAAGACGAGGTAGAACAATTACAGCAGCAATTAAAGGGGATAAATAACGAAGCATTGCAAGTGCGGACGGAAGTGGAGGAAAAAGAGCAATTTATCGCCCGGCTAAAGCAAAAAGAGACGCGTCTGAAAAATGAAAAGCTGCGCCTGGAAAGCAAAATCGATGAGTATGAAGCGAAAGAGAACGATGCACAAACCGAATTGGAGAAAAAAGATAAGCAGTTGAGCGAGCTGCAACGGCAATTGCAGGAAAAAGCAGAGCAGTATGAAGCGAAAGAGAACGATGCACAAGCCGAATTGGAGAAAAAAGATAAGCAGTTGAGCGA
>NZ_KE952701.1:0-19178 GCF_000466385.1 Aneurinibacillus aneurinilyticus ATCC 12856 | reverse complement strand
TGGAGAAAAAAGATAAGCAGTTGAGCGAGCTGCAGCGGCAATTGCAGGAAAAAGCAGAGCAGTATGAGGCGGAAAAAAAGAAATGGCAAGAGGATATTATTAAGTTAGAAGAAGAAACGAAGGCAAAACAGCGCCAGCATCAAGAGCAGGTTCAATCCATTGAAGAACAATTGGCTGAAGCACAGACGAATATGAATGAAAAGACACAAACGATTGAGCTATTAGAAAAGCAGGTTACAGAGCTGACGGCGATTCCGGCACCAAGCACACCGAGAGTGAACGTTACGGGTAAACCATGGTTTATGAGGATATTGGAGGAGCAAAATTCGATCGGTAAGACAAGACCGCCAGCGGCCATGCCGTTTGCCGATGTAAGGAGTCAACAAGCAAATGTTGGAGATTTCAGAAGGCTACAATCCATGGCGGGAGATAGTCAGCCACGCCTTGCCCAGGGGAATGCAGGAAACTTCAAAGCATTGCAATCCATGGCAGGAGAAGGCCAGCCACGCCCTGCCCAGGGGAATGCAGGAAACTTCAAAGCATTGCAATCCATGGCAGGAGAAGGTCAGCCACGCCCTGCCCAGGGGAATGCAGGAAATTTCAAAGCGTTGCAATCTATGGCAATGGATGGCCAGCCGCGACACGTTCAAGGAAATCGGGCAAACTATACTGCACCGAATGATTTTCACTCTTCTGAAGGGGCAGGGTGGTCCGCTCAAGAAATACCGAACCAACATGAATCGGGCAGAGTATTCAGTGCAGGGGATAATATACTGATGGACCAATTGCCTTTGGAATATACAAATACTAGCCACGCTGTAAAAAAAAACGTGAATCCGATACAGAGAGAGAAATAGAAAGTTCCGCCTTTTTCTATATTCATGAAGCAGTATATAAAGAAATGATCGCTTATTGTAGGCAGGATCTTCCGAATGAAGCGTGCGGGTTGATGTCTGGCCCGACAGGAATCGAAACAGGGCATACGCTGTGGAAACTTCCGAATGAAGCAAAGCAAAGAAATCGTTTTCTGTTATCGGAAGATACTATATCAGAGGTTCTGGAGGAGATGAAGAAGAGAGGGGAGCAACTAACAGGCATTTTCCATTCTCACCCTACAAAAGTGGCATACCCTTCGGCAACGGATATTGCCTGCAATCCATATCCAGGTGTTGCCTATATTATTATATCATTCACAGATTCTCCTCCTGTTGTACGATGTTTCACAATGAAAGATAACAAGCTGCAACAGTTGGATATTGTGCTTTTTCGGGATTAGTGGGAAGAGGGTGAGGAGGTTTTCTGTTTCCTTAAAGAGAAAGCCTCTTTTTTTTTATACTATACCAGTTCCGTATTGAAAGCATATTGTGTTACTAGGACTAGCAGAAAGGAGGGGGTGCTGAATGAATACCCGTAGATATTGGGTCAATCCGGGAAATTATCCTGGTAAAAATAACGGGCACAATACGACCATCAGACCCGGAAATAATACATTCGGCCTGTACGGTTCCTCGCCATATGTACCAACTGCGAAAAAAGGCGGATGTGCTTGTGGCGGGCCGAAAATAGTAAAAGGAAAATAAACCCTCAAACACATCTGTTGATTATCCATAAAGTAGAAGGAATAAGATGTACGCGTCGGCGTAATCCTCCATCTTTTTCTCACGAGAAAGGGACACGGTCGCTTTACAGTGGCAAGGTCGGATCGACAAAACATTGAGGTTTCTCCGTGTAGGGGACCGTTGCTTCAGCTAGGCGAAAGAGGACAGCAACGGTCTTTCTCCACGCTTTAGTACGGATAAGCAAACGACAATATCCGCCAGTTCTTTTTATTTCTTGGACAAGTCCTCATACGGTGAAAAAAATGGGCGAATGCTCCGTGACAGGAGCGGAAGCGCTTATTTGCTAGAATCATAGAATATAGTAAACTATCTTTTCAAAGATGCGGGTGGGGACCAGTATCTAAAGATGAGATAGCATGAATAGAGCTCCCCGGTATCATACTGTGGAGCTTTACTTTTGATAGATTATTTCAGTTTGCAAGAATTAATATATAAAAATGTGCTGATTTACTGGGCGAGAGTGCAGGCAATACTATGCAGATTTTAATACATTATAGTAAACCAAAAAAGGAGATGATTATATTGGCGTGCAGTTCTTGCTTTAACTCATGCTGTCCAGGCTGCGGAGGAAATCGGGTTATCACTTGCCCTACCTCGTTTTGTCCGCCCACACCGCCTGTAAGCCCCGATTGCGATTTACTCTGTGAATTACAAGTCAGCGAAAGTGTACCGGTTGTAGCTCCTACCACTGCTATGTTGCCAATTACTTCGGTGACAGTCACTACTGACCAAGTAGGTGATCGTGTACTCTTGGAAGGAACTGTAGAGTGGGCCCCATCAGGTATTCTTACTTTGCCTATCTCGATTCTTCCATTAAGCATTAGTCTGGGGGTACCAGGAACATTCAGAATCTGGCGGGATGCTATTGGAGTAGGTGGCACGAACATTTTTGAAACTACAGATACAAGCTCACTGCTGAGCCTTAGTCTTTCAGCTCTGATTCTGCCTCTTACAGCTACTCTTACTTTCAATCCGACCACAACACACTTCCACTTTGTCGATCAGACTGTGCCACCGGGACCGCATACGTACTTCCTAACTGTCGATGTACCAGCAGGTCTTACTACTGGTATTACAACATCAGCGTTTGTCTTTACAGCCGAAGAGATTAATCCTAATCCGCCTGTGTAGAGAATAAAAAGCAATATAAATATAACAAAGCTCTCTGTCAGTAGCTGCTGGCGGGGAGTTTTTTCTTTAAAGGTAAGTAACAAAGATTCCCCTGCCCTGTATTTGTAGGGAGGGGTGGCAGGGTGGTTCCTTATATATGCCTATTTTTCACTTTTTTCGGGGACTCCATATAAAATGTTTAAATTCATCTTCCAGCCCTTTTTTTACAATAAAACTTTTCATAAGGAAATATATATCGACGGTTTCCTGCATACGTTCTTGCTTTTGCTTTAGTAGTTCACGCGATTTTGTGTATAATCCATACAGCCTGTTGTATTTTTCCCGGTATTCAATTAGCAATTTATGCGATTTTATACATGAATCAAACAGTTCATTGCACTGTTCATGATAATCAATCATGAGCTGAATTAATCTTTCATTTGGATACCCTTTGTATTTTCTCCGTATCGTACTCCGTTCTTTTAACACATCAAAAGGAATCACCTTCCGTTCTTTGTCCACTTTTATCACCCCGCTTTTTATTATTGTATTAATGGGGTGTTTGCCTTGTCTCCACGTTCGTGTAGGGAGGCATACTTTTTCCATTTCAAAGAGAAAGCAGGAGGTGAGCAAGCTAGAATGCTTTCACGGAAAAGGGCCGGGAATTTTCTGCCCAGCATTCATAACTATGCTATATTTTTGTTTCAATAACAGCGGCCGCTCCCGCCACGGCGAGAATCACCAGGAAAATAAATGAAGCTGGAAAAAACCAGTACAGCACTACTACAAGTGCAGAAGACCAAATGCCAACACACCAGTAGCAACTCAAAAGCTTACCAATCCAACGACGTAGGCCCGTTCCCTTAATCTCAATTTGCTGGCTCATCTGCCCGTCCGCGTCTTCTTGATATATTGTTGTTAAAAAAGGGGCACGGATAAATGATGCAAGTTCATCAAATACAATGAAGTGCGTAAGACGGAACGAAGCGAGCACGAGGATGACCAGATGAATCCAGGAAATCTCAAACAAGCAGTCTCCTCCTTTTTAAAAATAATTTACTTTTTGGTTGATGCTGTATTTTATGATATTCGCTTATAGAAAATGAGAAAGACAATAAGAAAAAAGGTTGGCGTATCTTTTTAGGGCCTCTGATCTTCTGCAAGAGCGTGTTCCTTCATCAAGTCAAATATTATGTAGGAACACATCAAATCATCAGGAAATACGATAGAAAAGAAGGGCTATATAAATAGTCAGCAGGCATATGTTGATATGCTAAGCCAAATAGATACGGAATGGGGGATATGAATGAGTGCAAAAAAAGCAAAAAAAAAGAAAATAAGTCTGTGTATGATTGTTAAGGATGAAGAACGATATTTACCCGCCTGCTTAGAGAGTGTTCGGACATTCGTTCATGAAATCATTATCGTGGATACGGGCTCTAAGGATCGAACCGTTGAAATTGCTAAAAAATATGGTGCAAAAGTATTTTATACACCATGGGAGGATGACTTCGCCAAGGCACGTAATGTATCACTGGAAAAAGCTACAGGAGATTGGATTCTTCACCTGGATGCGGATGAACAGTTTGAACAGGAAGACAAAGCAAAAATTTTGTCATTAGTTCGATCAGGAACAGCGGAAGGCTACCTTTTTCAAGTTATTAATTATAATTTTGAATCTACTGGAGATGTATGTGTGTTTCCCAGCTTGCGGCTGTGGAAGAACAAGCCCGAATATCGCTTTGTCGGCGCGCTTCATGAACAAATTTCCCTGTCTATTATCGAACATACTACAGCCGATAGTTTGTCAGTTACGCCAATTCGCATTCATCATTATGGGTATGCAGAAGCAGTCATGAAAGAAAAACGCAAAACGGAACGAAATATAAAAATTGCTGAATTGGAAGTGAAAAAGCATCCCGAAAATGGGTTCTATCATTATAATCTCGGTACAGAGTATTTAAGGTTGCATCGATATCAGGAGGCGATTCAGCAGTTTCAGCTTGCATGGGAGCATTCGCGGGGAGTTCAGGAGGTCTGGGTAGCCAGCCTATTTAAGAACTATACCAGTACACTTCTTATGATACGGAAATTTCCCGAGGCGCTCCATCTTCTTAACAAGGGCATCCAACTTTTCCCCGATTTTGCAGACTTGTTTTATCTTAAGGCGGTCTGCCATTTTGAATTAGGGCAGTACCATCAGGCAGCAGAATTATTCCAACAATGTTTGATGGTGGGGGCGTCTCCAACACCTCAGTATCCCAGCAATAGAGCATTAAGCAACGAGAAAGCTCATTATGCCTTAGCTCTCGCTTATGAAAAATTAAATCAAGTTGATAAGGCGATCCACCATTTTCAACAAGCATACTTATGTAACCGAAACTTGAAAGAGTCTCTTTATCAGCTGTTTCCTTTGCTTTGCAGGAAGGATTCGATGGAACAGGCAAGAACAAGATTGCATGATATTGTCCAGCCTGCTCAAGTCGAGGAATATACGTTACTGGCTCAGATCTTTATGACATGGCACCAATATTCCGCAGCTAGACATTGCTTATTGGAAGCGGAGCGAATAGAGCCGAATAATCAGCAGATTTTTTATCTTGCAGGAATTTGTTCGCTACGGGAAGGGAATTATGCCCAGGCTGTTTACTGGTTTAAGCGCCTTGATAAAATGTCCCCCAACTATGATGTGGCCCAGCTTTTTCTTTATTATTGTTATGCAGCCGTAGGGCAGCAGGAGGCTGCTTTGCACTTACTGAGTAGCATTGAGAAGAATGAACCGTTTTTGCGTGCGCTTGCGAAAGTATATTTAGAAGAAGCTGCCCTTTTGCTCCAGGAAGGGCTGTTTTATCATCCGGGTTCTAGCATCATTAATCCCAAACAAATACATCAAATTCGGGAGGTCATGTCCCTTGCGTAAGCCCCCCTGCCTGACCCTATGCATGCTTGTCAGAGATGATGAGAGTTGGATTGTACGTTGTTTTAATAGCGTAAAAGATATAGTGGATGAAATAATCATTGTAGATATAGGTTCGTCTGATCGTACGATAGAAATTTGCCAATCATTCGAAGCCCAAGTATTTCGTTTCCCCTGGAATGGAAACTTCTCAGATGCCTGTAACCTGGGTTTGGAACATGCTACAGGGGATTGGATACTCTGGCTGCATGCTGATGAAGAACTTGATGAAAATGATCGGAATAAGTTGCGTACACACCTGGACAAAAAAGAATACAATGCTTTCTCCTTGCCTTTATTTACTTACTATGGCAAAGTCCCTGTAACAGAGAATGCTATTCATACATCCCATATTAGGTTATTTCGAAATCGTATGGGCTATCACTTCACCCATCCAATATATGAAAAATTAAATATTCAAGGGGTGGAAAATGATCAGAGAATTCATTCGCTTGATGTAAAAATTCATCAGTACCGATATTTGAATGATGTAATGAAAAAGAGAAAACAGGAAGATACAGGTATCGAACGTACATTCCACCCGCTTGTTCAATCATTTATCACAAAGCGAAACTATATTATGTCGCTGGATTTGCTTGAAAAATTAGAACCGATTGGCTTATCGAATGATTGGTTGAATAGCATGAAAGGACTGTCTTTCATAGGGATTGGACTATCTTCGAAAGCCCAGGTACTACTCTCCAACGTGTCAGGCTCAAGCCTGTATTATCTTCCATCGTTAGAAGCGTTGTGCATACTCGCATGGGTTGAAGGGAAGTTTGATGAAGCGGATATGTATGTAAAACAAATAGAAACGATTACAGACCATGATGAAAGAGCGTCTGCTTTTCGTCTGCTTCATCAATTATTCACGAAAAATCACGTAGATGATACGAAAAAAATGGACACAGAAGTTGTGTATGACGTATTTGGTAAATTGCTTGAGCTTAGGGGAAAAAAACAGCTTGAACAGCTTTCCGTATTTGTGCACGGGACAGGAAACGCAGCCCTGGAGAGAAAAATGATCGAATTGGCAGGCGAATTCGGTTATGCTCCTATGAATATAGTTTCTTCGGAAAACTTGCAGGAGAGTACGCTGTCATATGTTGAATACGCGCTTTCGCAACAAAATATTTCAAAGGCGAGAAATCTTTATAAACAAATTCTGTATTACTCTCCCTTTCAAGATGATATCCGTGGCAAGCTAACAGCGGCTCTTTTCCTTGAATTAAGCCAGTTGTTATCAACGCAGGTGACTCTTCACCCTAATTTAACTAATCTGTCTCAGGCGGTTACTCGGCTCCAATCTGCATTCGAAATCCCATTTCATCCATCGTAAAAAATAGGCAATCACACATTGAGACTTCGGAACATACCATGAGTAAACAAGGTACTGGAGGTGTGTACGTTGGGTCCGGATAAAATTAAGATCAATTGGGCGGGATCACAATGTGTTAATCATAGCCTTGCTTTGGTGAACCGGGAAATATGTAAGAGGCTTATAGCTGAAGATAAATTTGATATCAAGATTATTCCTTATGAAGAAGATCCTCATTTTGTTATAGATAAAGAAATAAAGTCCATTAAGGAAAAATACGCTGTACCGGATAGCCAGGCAGATATAACAGTAAGGCATCAATGGCCACCCGATTTCAACAGGCCGAATAGCAATCAATGGATTTTGATGCAGCCGTGGGAATTTGGTTCGATTCCTCGGAAATGGTATATTCCTATGAAATATTGGATAGATGAAGTCTGGGTTTATAGTGCCTACAATAAAGAATGTTATGTACAATCCGGAATACCAGAAAACAAAATTAAAGTCATTCCGCTTGGTGTTGACGAAAATACATTTCATTATAATGTAGAGCCAATTGTTTTAAATACGAATAAGTCCTTCAAATTTTTATTTGTGGGGGGAACGCTTTTACGCAAAGGAATCGACATGTTGCTGCAGGCATATGTAGATGAATTTACGCAGAAAGACGATGTTTGTTTAGTCATTAAGGATGTTGGCACAAGCTCATTCTATCAAGGAAGGAATCTTGGCGAAATAATCCGGCGATTACAGGCGGATGAAAAAAATCCTGAGATTTTGTATATAAATCAAGAGCTATCCTCTAAAGAGATGGCAGGTTTGTATAAAGCATGTAATTGTCTGGCCTCTCCCTACCGAGGAGAGGGGTTTGGGCTACCTATTATTGAAGCAATGGCATGTGGTACGCCTGCAATTGTTCCTTGTTTAGGACCAAGTAAAGATTTTTGCCATGAAGATACCGCTTTTTTGATTCCGAGCAAGCAAGAAAAATGGATGGACAAAAAAATCGATGGTATGGAAACTGTCGATTTTCCATGGTGGCTGAAAATTGACAAAAACGAACTGCAAAGAAAAATGAGATTTACCTATGAGAATCAGGAAGCAGTAAAGCAAAAAGGGCAAAAAGCAAGTCAGGAAATTGTTTCTACGTTCACATGGTCTCGCAGTGTCCAATTGGTTTCTGAGCGCTTGCAAGAATTGGGCGCCGCGAAGCAGCCAACAAGGCTAAGCGTTCAAGAAATCATTACTGAAGAAGTCAAAAAAGGAATAGAGCTATATCAAAAAAATGAATTAGATCAAGCACTGGATACTTTTTTGCGTGTTCTTGACACATATCCAGCTTCCATTGATGCGCGATCATATGTTGCCGGTATTTTTTTTCAAAGAAAGGAAATGGAGCGGGCGCTTGAACAGTTTTCCATTATGTCCAACATGATGGAAAAACAACTTGAAGCTTTTCAGGCATCGATATGGAATTACATTGGTATTTGTCATGCGAGTCTGGAAGAATACGAAAAAGCAATTCATGCATTTCGCAAAGGGCTGAAAGGCAATCCCGTAAATCGGCTTATGGTTATCAATTGTTATCAGGATATGATACGACAGTTGGATAAAAAGGAATTATTAATTGAATCATATTATAATTTAGGGATGCAATATTTCGAAATGGGCAATGATTTTCGAGCAAAAGAAATGTATGAAAAAGCTTTGGAAATGGATGCAAATCGGCAGGACGTCCAACAAAGCCTGCGAAAAGTGCGGGAGAAGATATTGCGTGCAAAAGAAACATATACAAGTCGCCGATCAGTAACAAAAGTAAAGAATATCGAGGAATTGTATCATCGTGTTGCTTATACATTTGAGGGTGAAGAAGGAGGTACACATCAGCCCCAAGAATATTGGCTGTCTTATTTTCTCCCAGGAGACAGGGTTTTGGATATTGGATGCGGCAATAAGCGTCTGATGGAGATGCTGAATCATATCGGCGTTGAAACGGATGGGCATGGCAGTGTAAATGGCCTAAGCATGAAGGGGCAAAAGGTGGAAGACTTTCCGGTTGGGAAAGAGGCTATGTATGATGGCATTTTCTTAGGGGGTGTTGTTGAGTACCTTGCTCCCGATGACTTGTTAAACTTGCTAGTCCAGTGTATTACATCCTTAAAGAATAATGGGAAGCTTATTATTGTAGCGCCAAATATTATTCACCCTTCTGTATTTAAGAACTTTTGGCTGGGCTTGACGCATGGTCGTCCCTATCCGAAGCAATTGATGGAATCGATTTTAGAAACTTTAGGGCTAATGATAAAGGAGTCTACTTACCAAAACGATAATGCTTATGATTATTATGTTGTTGCACAAAAAAACGCCTATGAAATAGTGTGGCAGTCTCCTATTTATAATGCTTCGGGATATGCTGAGGAACAGAAGTCTTTTTTGGATGCCTTAAAGCCGTTCCCTTTAAAAGTAAAAATTGAGCCTACAGAGCCTCAGCCCAAGCCTGAATTGACCAAAAGCGAAATGAAAAATTACTTAGAAAGCCTGCAACATAATAAATTGGAACAGCCGCTTATTCACTATCAGGCAGCTCCAGCTTATTTATTCACTTATCCCCATGCTCCAATCTCCATCGGTCGTACGATGTTCGAAACAGACTCCCTCCCTCCTGGCTGGGTTGAAAAAATGAATGAATTAACTGAAATATGGGTGCCATCTGAATTTAACAGGGAAACATTTGCAACGGCGGGAGTGGAGAAGGAACGAATTTTTATTCTGCCTGGAACCCTTGATGCTAAACTATATAATCCGGATCAAATTCAACCTTATCCTCTTGCAAATACGTATTCATTCAAATTTTTATCGGTATTTGACTGGAACAAGCGCAAAGGCTGGGATGTACTGGTTAGAGCCTATTTCAAAGAGTTTTCTGCCAAAGAGGATGTGTGTTTAATCCTAAAAATAAGTAAGATGCTGGAGTCCAATGCAAATATTGGGCGAGATATTTTAGAGCAGGCTCGATTAATGGGATTACGTAGCATTCCTCCCATCCAAATCGTGGAATCTTATTTTACGGAAGAAGACATGATTCGATTATACGCGGCTGTAGATGCGTTTGTATTGCCTTCACGCGGGGAAGGATGGGGACGCCCTTATATGGAAGCCATGGCGATGGCTTTGCCGACCATTGGAACGCGTTGGGGAGGACAGACCGCTTTTATGAATGATACAAACAGTTATTTAATTGATGTAGAAGGTATAGTTCCTATCGAGCGTAGCATTCCGTATTTTGGGCGGCTTGATGGACATAGGTGGGCTGAGCCAAGCGAAGAGCACTTAAGGCTTTTGATGCGCAGTGTATATGAAAATGCCGAACAAGCGAAGCAGATTGGGAAAAAGGCTAGAGAAGAAGTCTTCAACAAATTCTCAAAGCAAAAAGTAGCCGAACGAATGTACCGGAGAATTGATGAGCTTGTTCAGCGTTTTTACGGTTAAGCAAATGGAAAATGCACGGGCAAAATATGAGTTAAAGGTTGATAAAAAGTGAAACTTATTTTACTTTCCGGTGGATCGGGAAAAAGGCTATGGCCGTTATCCAATGCTTCTCGTGCAAAGCAATTTTTGAGAATGATAAAAAATGAAGATACTAAATTGGAATCCATGATTCAAAGAGTCTGGCGACAATTACATTCCGCTCAATTAGCAAACAACACCCATATTGTAACAAACAAAGCGCAGGTCGATATGATTCAAAATCAAATAGGAACTGGGATTCCGCTTATTGTTGAGCCGGAGCGACGGGATACATTCCCGGCGATTGCTTTAGCTGCGAGCTATCTTTATACCTTCGCTGAGGCAAGCTTGGATGAAATCGTATGCGTGTTACCTGTTGATGCTTATGTAGAGAATTGTTTTTTTGAGAGAATGAAGAAGATAGAGGAAACCATACTTGAATCAGGAGCTACTCTTGCGTTAATAGGGGCTTATCCGTCCTATCCTTCGGAAAAATACGGCTATATTGTTCCACGCCATCCTACATTAAATGAACATAGGATGCCTTATATGACTGTGCAGAAGTTTATTGAAAAGCCCCATAAGGAAGAGGCACAAAAATTAATTGAGCAAAAAGCATTGTGGAATTGTGGAGTATTCGCCTTTACACTCGATTATTTACTTGGTTTGTTGTCTGACAGCGGACTTCCGCTGCAATATGAGGAGTTGGTAAAACGATATGCTGAACTTCCCGCAACCAGCTTTGATTATGAGGTTGTAGAGAAAGCCGGGCATATTGTAGTTATCCCTTATGAAGGTGAGTGGCGGGACCTTGGTACATGGAATACACTGACGGAAAAGATGGATACACATGTAATCGGCAAGGGCGTTGTCAGCATTGATTCAAGTAATACACATCTAATTAATGAATTGGAAATTCCGGTTGCTATTTTAGGGTTATCGAATATTGTTGTTGTTTCAAGTCCGGACGGAATTTTAGTATCGGATAAATCAGCCAGTCCGCGCATAAAAGAGATTATGCAAAATATGAGGCAACGGCCTATGTATGAAGAGCGACGCTGGGGCTGGTATCGTGTTCTGGATTACCAAAAATCAGAAGATGGGAAGGAGGTATTAACTAAAAGACTTAACATTCTGGCTGGTAAGAATCTTAGTTATCAAATGCATTTAAAACGTACAGAAGTGTGGACCATTATTTCAGGGGAAGGCGAATTTATACTTAACGGAAAATGGTCACGGATTAAACAGGGAGATGTGCTTCAAATCCCTATCGGAGCCAGACATGCAGCCAAAGCAACCTCTGATCTCGAATTGATTGAAGTACAGATAGGCAATGAGCTTATTGAAGAAGATATTGTTCGTTTTTGTATGACATGGGAGGAAATAGAAAAAGGCGTATGAGCATTTGCTTCATGCGCCTTTTTATTAACGAGATTTTTACAAAAGGATGGCAAAAGAAAAAAGAAGGATAGACGACGCTTATATAAGATTGCCGCCTTATTCTTCTTCCTCTTTTTTATTCGTATCGTCTTTTTTGTTCTCCTGGAGCTTTTTATATTCTTCCATTAGCTGCTGCAGAATTTCATCTGAAACCTCAACAAAATAGTCTAGTTCACGCATTGTAATTAGGCACTGACTTTTACCATCGATGGTTGTGAAACGAAACATAATTTTGCCGCCCGGTAGAATATCGGCTACTTCCCAGATGAATTTCGTTCCTATTTTATACCGTTTTCCTCGTCCGTAAATCGGGTGGAAGGGACGGAAATTTTCAACTATCCACATGGTGCCTCTCCTCTTCTTTTTTCCGAATCTCCTACTTCCAACCATATGCATACTGCATCGATTCTTCTATTAGTATTTCAGTATATGCACAAAAGGTGTCAGAAGAAACGAATCATGTGACATGATTTTTATTATACATATGAATTCACCTCACCGTTCTTTTTCTGCTACATAAAATAAAGGATGAATTGGAAAGAGGGAGTGAAATGTGTGGACTCGTTTGAACACGTAGATGATAATATGGTATTAAAAAGGTTAATAACCGTTGGACCTAGTATTTACTTGGATAAAAGGGATGTCCTGCAAAATCTCATTATTCAATACGGGTTCTGGGAAAAGTGGGTAACAGATATTTTTTTGGAATTGTTAAAACCTGGAATGGTTGTTTTAGACATAGGTGCCAATTGTGGTTACTATTCTCTTTTAGCTGCTATGTATGTTGGTTCGCATGGAAAGGTTCATGCGTTCGAACCAAGTCCACTGCATTACGATAATTTCATAAAGAGTATAGAAAAGAACGGTTTTAACAACATTCAGTTACACCAAGTAGCATTAACGAACATAAATGGTGAAACGACATTATATATTCCCGGAACAGGAGGAGCCAGTATTTACAATCCTGGAACTCCAGGAACGATAGAAGTTAAAGTGAAGACAGTTGTACTATCAGAATACCTTCCAGAACAAAAGATAGATATTATTAAAATAGATATAGACGGAGCGGAACCGCTGATTATGAATGATTTGTTTAAGCTTATAGATAGGAATGAGAAAATCAAAATCATTATGGAATATTGTCCATTCTTATGGGTAGCAAACGGATACCAGCCTCTACCCATTTTGCAAAAGTTTATGAAGCGCGGTTTCAGCTTTCATATCATCGAGCATGACGGTACGCTTGTTCCAGCTACTGTCGAGCAACTGGCGGCATATTCAGAACCGCTCCATCTTGATTTGAAAATCGAAAGAAGCATGTAATAAGGGGTGAGGTCTTATGTTAATATCTCAGCTGTGCAAAGAGCAGGATTTCCAGGCAAAGTGGTTTGCGAACGCCTGCACACAACTGCAGCATCCTCATATGTACCACCGGAAATTGTGGGAATTTTGTTATATTTATCAAGGGCTTCTTGAACGAGGGATGCTTGTTCACGGTAAAAAGGGGTTAGGGTTTGGCGTAGGCAAGGAACGGCTTGTATCCGGCTTTGCGGCACAAGGTTGTGAAATTGTGGCAACAGATTTAGATTTTGATCAAGCCAAAGCGCAAGGGTGGGTAGATTCGAATCAGCATAGCGATAGTCTTGAAGGATTAAATCAATACGGATTGTGTGATACAGAACAATTTTTTAAATTAGTCACTTTTGAGAATGCTGATATGAACCATATTAGCGATAAATATGAGAATGGCTTCGATTTTACATGGTCATCATGCGCATTTGAGCACTGCGGTTCCATTGAGTTAGGAAAGCAATTTATTGTAAATCAGATGAAATGTTTACGTCCCGGTGGTGTAGCAATCCATACGACAGAATTCAATCTATCCTCTAATGAGGATACACTCAGTCATGGTGTAACCGTGCTTTTTAGAAAACAGGATATTGAATGGATGGTGGAAGCATTAAGGTCTGAAGGCTACTCCATTGATATCGATTATTCTATCGGGGATGGACATATAGAGTCGTTTGTAGATGTTCCCCCTTATACAAGTCAGCATCACCTTAGATTACAATTAGGCCAGTTCGTGTCTACTTCAATCGGTCTAATTATACAAAAGCCGGTAGTATAAAAGTCAAGGCCAGAGGTGTTAATTGTCAGAGAAGAAAGAACAACCATAACGAGACACGAAAAGAGCAATTCGTCTCCCTGTTTGTGTGGGAGACGAATTGCTGCTTGTCTGGAACATCGTATGGCGGCTATCCACTTTGCTGCTTTACTCCTCCCTTATTCGTTTCAAATCCGCTTCTACCATTAATTGAATAAGCTCTTCAAAACTTGTTTTTGCCTCCCATTTAAGCTGTTTTCTTGCTTTATCTGGATTGCCAAGAAGAATATCCACTTCTGCCGGGCGATAAAATTGAGGATCAATAACAAGATAGTCCTCATAGTTTAATCCTACATGACTAAATGCGATTTGACACATATCCCTGACGGTTGATGTTCTTCCTGTAGCTATTACGTAATCATCAGGATTCGGCTGTTGTAGCATAAGCCACATCGCTTCTACATAGTCACCCGCATATCCCCAATCCCGTTTTGCATCAATATTTCCCAGACGAAGCTCTTTTTGTTCACCAACTGCAATCCGGGCCACTGCATGGGTAACCTTTCGGGTAACGAATTCTAGGCCACGCAGCGGAGATTCGTGGTTGAATAATATACCACTGCAAGTAAACATGCTGTAACTTTCCCTGTAATTTTTTGTCATCCAATGACCGAATAGTTTTGCAACACCATAAGGGCTTCTCGGATAGAAAGGCGTTTCTTCCGATTGAACGGATTGCTGTACTAATCCGAACATCTCGCTTGAGGATGCTTGATAAAACTTGATTTGAGGATTGGTTGCCCGGATAGCTTCCAGAATATGCAACACGCCCATCCCCGTCACTTGTGAGGTAAGGATCGGCTGCTGCCAGGATGCTCCCACAAAACTTTGTGCAGCTAAGTTATACACTTCATCCGGTTTTATTTTTTTTACAACTCGAATAAGAGAAGAAAGATCTGTTAAGTCGCCATCGTTGAATTCGATTTCTGTATGTATGTTTAAATAAGATAATCTCCAGAAAGGATCAGTACTGCGATGTGCAAGTAACCCAACAACATGATAGCCTTTTTCCAGAAGCAATTTTGCTAAATAAGCTCCATCCTGGCCTGTAATTCCGGTAATTAACGCTGTTTTCATTCACGCCCACTCCTTTTGAGCTGTATGCATATACATCTGATTGGATAAATCGACATATGTTTGTGGTGGGAAGTAAGAAAAGAAGGGAGAGAGGTGGGCGGGAGCGGTCGGAAAAAGACACGCTGGCCTTTCTTCTGCCGGGACGCAGGGCGTATTCAACTTCTTCTTTTTTCCGAATTTCCTACTTCCAACCACGTTATCATGTCAAAATATCAAGTGATTTCTATATAGATACATATGAAAGAAAGCGGGGGGGTATGATTTTATTCTAGATTCCATAATAAAAAGGAAGACATCTGTCCTCCTTTATAAAGAACGGTCTTCCTTCGCATTGCTTTGTATGTGTAACATTTCTTACCCCGTAAAAAAGCGGTGCAATTCCTCCATGCTTTTGGCAAGCCGTGCGGGCGGCAGGCTGGAAAGCACCTGGGCACCGTATCGTTTTGTATGCAGGCGTGAATCAAGAATGACGACGACGCCCCTGTCCCGACGCGTACGGATAAGTCGACCGAAACCTTGTTTAAGTCGAAGGATGGAGAACGGCAACATATATTCCATGAAGCTGTCCCGGCCCCGCTTGCGAAGACGCTCGGTTCGCGCCTGGGTGAGCGGATCGCTTGGTACGGGAAATGGCAGCTTGGCAATGACGACGCATACGAGGTCATCTCCAGGTACATCTACGCCTTCCCAAAACGATTCACAGCCGAAGAGAACATGGTTAGCTCCGGTGCGGAATTGCTGCAATAACTGATCGCGTGACATGTCGGGGCCATGCAGCAAGCCATTTAACCTGTATTTCTCAAGCCATGGGAGCATTGCTTCATATATTCGATTCATCTGCCCATAGGAGGTGAACAAAAAGAAAGTTCGCCCCTGGGTAGAGGCGACGATTTCTTTCATAGAGGCGATTAGAAATGCTTCGTAATCTTGTTCAGTAGGGGCAGGCACGTCCTCTGGTACGAGCAGAACCGCCTGTTCGTCGTACTTAAACGGACTCGGTGTTTCCATTGTTTCGTATTCATCGATTCCCATCCGGTTCGCCACGAAAGAGAAGTCGCCCTGGGTTGTTAGTGTTGCGGACGTAAGAATAACTGTTTTCTGCTCAAATAATTCTTCACGAAGCAGTTCGCTGACGTCAATTGGAGCGGAATACAGGTGCAGCATGGAACCCCAGGCAAGCTCGTCCCGGACAAGCGGTGTGTGTTCATCCCGGGCAGGCTCTTCATATGATACCCAGGTTGCCCATTCGTCCGGTGATTGGTTTAGCAATACATGTGTTACCATATGCTCCATCTGTTCGATTTGTGCAATGTAACGGCTCAGTCCAATTACAGTTTCACCCTCGCCTTCCCGGGCTTCGATTTCTTTGCGTTTATCGATGAACGCCATTTTCCATTGGGTGAAGAACGGCTTGCATACATCGTGTGCAACGATGCTTTTTTTCAATAAATACTCATTTTGTGGCCGTTCGGTCAGTACACGTGCCAACGGAGCAAACAGTTCAACGAGCTGCGCTGTTAAACGTACACGTATGCTTTCCACCTGCTGGTGCAAATCAGGAGCGTCTAATTCGCGGGCCCAGTGTGCCCGCTTCTTGAGAAAACGATTGAACAGCGTATTTACTTCTTCAATGCTAACATGATAGGTGTATTGCTTCGTTACCTGATCCTCTACGCGGTGAGCTTCGTCCATAATAACCGCATCATATTCAGGCAGAATACTGCCTCCTTGACGCCTGAGAATCAAATCTGTAAAGAACAATGCATGGTTCACGACAATAATCTGGGCATTTTGCAGCTTTTTGCGCGCGTTCTGTATGAAGCATTCCTTATAAAACGGACTATTCTTGCCTAGGCAGTCGTCACCGTCACCTCGGATAGCCTGAAACAGTCCAGGCGGTATTGGGAGTGCTGCCTCATCCCTGTCGCCTTTTTTCATGGACGGCAATCTGTTCTTCAGACGATTGAGTATAGGCATATCCTGTGTTTCTTTTGACAAACTGTCTTTTAACAATTCGTCGAAGCGCCGTTTGCAAATATAATTGCCGCGCCCTTTTGCCAGCTCATAGCGAAACTCTTCAGCAAGTTCCGGATCAAGCTTCTGAATAACGTTACGAACCATAGGCAATTCTTTTTCGAGCAGTTGTTGCTGAAGCGTAATCGTATTCGTCGAAATGATAACCCGTTTCTCATTTTTTAATGCCCACCAAGCAGCAGGTAATGTATAACCGAAGGATTTGCCTGTTCCGGTTCCAGCTTCAATCAGTCCATGCTGCTCCTGTTTCAAGCAGCGTAGCACGAGATTAGCCATCTCGAACTGGGCACGGCGCGGCTGATACTGCGGAAGATATCCGGCAAGAATGCCATTTCGTTTAAATATTCGATGCAGTGTTTTTGAATATGTTGCCATATATTTAATCCTAACTTTATTTTTTTAAATCATAGCAAAGCAAGAACATTGATTCTAGCATAATAAAGAAAAATTACTCCTCTTTCATTATCAGCCGTTTCATTCCGGAAAACAATGCGTTTTTTGTATTCAATAAGCAGGGATTGGGGAAAAGAAACAGAAAGGAAATATAGAGACTTATTTTAATGGATAAGAAAGGATGCGAAATACACCTATGGCTCTTCAGCTGCAGAAGCAAATCATTGAAGCATTGCAAGTTAGCCCGAAAATTGTCCCGGCTGACGAAGAAAGAAAACGCATTGATTTTCTTAAAGAATATGTAACCCAATCGAATATGAATGGCTACGTGCTCGGTATTTCCGGAGGACAGGATTCAACGCTTGCCGGTCGTCTGGCACAGCGAGCCGTTGAGGAACTTCGTACCGAGACGAAGAAGGATTATACGTTTATTGCTGTCCGTCTGCCATATGGCGTACAAAAAGACGAGGCGGACGCACAGCTTGCGCTTGACTTTATTCAACCGGATCAAACCTTAACCGTTAACATTAAACCAGCGGTAGATGCGGCGGACGAATCGTTTACGAAGGCTACAGGCGAGAAAATGTCCTATTATCTAAAAGGAAACACGAAAGCAAGAGAAAGAATGAAAGTACAATACGATATTGGGGCATATTATAAACTCCTTGTTATCGGAACCGATCATGCAGCGGAAGCCATTACCGGTTTCTTTACTAAATACGGGGATGGTGCATGCGATGTAGTGCCCCTGTATGGCCTTAATAAACGCCAAGGACGTGAAATTCTTAAATATATGGGAGCGGACGAACGCCTGTATACGAAAGTCCCAACTGCAGATCTGGAGGACGATAAGCCCCTGCTCCCGGATGAGACAGCGCTTGGTGTTTCGTACGAGGACATCGATGATTATCTGGAAGGAAAAGAAGTGAGCCCAAAAGCGAGAGAAACGATTGAAAAGCATTATATGAACTCGCGTCACAAACGCTATGAACCCGTATCCATATTTGATACGTGGTGGAAGAAGTAATCATCTTGTTGAATACACAAGTCCTCTGGCCCTCGGCTGTGAGGGCTTGTATTTTTAAGGTGGCAGTGCAGGCAAAGAAAAAAATCAGCAATGAAGGCTGATGTACACTGGTATACTGTAAATACAGGAATATTACAAGCAATTGGAAAAGGCTACATTGATGGTAACCACATTGCAATTGACGCTACTCATGTAGAAGCTCGAGGCGTAATTAGATTACACTTTCGGTGAACTTCAAACTAGACTTGCCTAAAACAGGACACAAAATTTACCATATAAAAAAATCGAAGGTTCCCCTAGGCAGCCTGTAACTGATTTTTTATCAAATCCAGCTGCGTTCCTGCCTTTGCCTCATAGTAAACAAATTTACTAACGCACCGAGGTTTTTTCCACCGCCGGCAACAACTACTACTTTGTTTTTTAAAGTATCGAATTTGGCCATTTGATTACCTCCTCATTTGCTCGTCTTCATTATAAACGTTCGAGCGAACTTGAAGGCAAGGGAACAGTATTCTATTTGTAAGTAGAAAACC
>NZ_KE952700.1 GCF_000466385.1 Aneurinibacillus aneurinilyticus ATCC 12856 | reverse complement strand
CACCTTCTTTCTTCCACCTTATGGATAATCAACACCCTTGATTTGTCAATAATCAATTTTGCAAACTTATAGCTTCGCATATTGGATATCTGTCTTCAAGACAAATAAACTGGTTTTCACTCACTAGTCTCGTAGAAAGCTGGTGCAAAAAATCATTTCGGCAATGGGCAATCATCTGACTGCCCATTAGATCAGGGTAAATTTTATGCTTTATACGTTGTTGATTTATCGACAGAACTTTTCTTTCTTATCAATGTTCCTAAAAAAGAAAAGTACGTCCACATTCGTAAAAGCTTCTCTATAGGGCCATATTTGAACCGCTTCAAATACCAATAGCTACCGATAATTTGGAGCATAAATATCCCAATTGACAGAAAAATCCCTGTCAGAACGCCTAGTTTTCCGAATAGACCGAATCCGTATCCATAAAAAATGAGAGTGCAAATCACCGTTTGCAACAAATAATTGGACAGTGATAATTTCCCAACACAGTTACAACCCCTAAGCCAGAAAGAGTTTTCAAATCGTGTATAAAGAAAAGCGAAGACAAATATATATCCAAATGCTAATATGCTTGATCCCAGTAAATCTGCAATACCTGTCCAGGAAAGCTGCGGGAAAAAGTGATGGGCGCTTTTGAGTAGTATTCCAGACAAAGTAAGAAAGATAGCTGCCTTCAGGTATATCTGTCTTTTTTTGTGAGGTTCCCTAAACCAGTTATTCTTAGCCGCATACATTCCAAACAAAAACATCGGAGCAGTAAAGAAAGGAGCAAATAGTAAAAGGAATAGATAGATATAGTCAGGTAAATGGCCAGGATCAACGTTATTGCGATGATATTTAATTTCCTCATATGTGCCAGTACTATAGACTGTCATGGTTTTCTTGACATATGCCTCGATTGCTACGGGATCTGCAAGCGTATCTTGCTGGTTCCCGTATCCCAGCAGGGAGAACAAAAGAAGTAATATGCTTCCCAAGAGTAGTAATGTTTTCTTCTTTCGGCCAACAAATATGAGAAGAAACAGGCCCATTAACCCATAAAAAAATAAAATGTCTCCTTCCCATAGGTAGGTTGAGTGCAGAAAACCAACGACTAAAAGAAACAAAAATCTTCGAAAGAAATACCGTTTATACTTTAGGTTTTTCCTATCCAGGCTTTGTTTCATTTTAATCATCCCAAAGCCAAATAAAAAAGCAAAAATGGGCATAAAGCTGCCTTCAATGAAAATTTTTGTAAATGTGTACGCTGCTGAATCCATTTTGGATGGAGAATAGAGATGGATTTCCTCTTTTCCCCAGATACCATATTGAAAGATAAGCATATTTGCCATCAAAATTCCAGCAAGGCTTAATCCTCGTATTCCATCAATGATTTGTAATCTTTCACCTTTTATATCTGTCATCCTATTCACCTCAGGAATACTGTACCAATCCATAATTACCTGAACCTAAACAGTACCTTATGATTACCTTACCTTGACGCCATGCAGTTAAACTCGTATTAAGGTTTAAGAGTTTAATTACGAAGGATACAAGAAGAGGGACAGGGAAATAATAAAACACAGTCTCCTTTATAGACTAAACAATATAAAAGCAAACGAAATAAAGAGAAAACAAAAAGGGCGCTCCCTTAGAGCGGCCTACCTCCCTTTTTCTTTTGCTTTTTCTTTTGCTTTTCCTAATAGCGCTGTATACATACTTCCCAATTTCTTTTCTGATCAAGCAATATAACGCTAGTTTCTGCATGTATTCCCTCTTTATTTAATTTCCAATTTCTTATATATCAAGAGTCTATTTTGATTCATCTACATAAGATTTTTCAAGATTGTCACTTAAAGACTAGGGGTTATTTCCTAGCATCATCTAAGACATAAACGTTTCAACTGGGTACTATC
>NZ_KE952699.1 GCF_000466385.1 Aneurinibacillus aneurinilyticus ATCC 12856 | reverse complement strand
ACCTTATGGATAATCAACAGGCGTGATATTTTACGCTACGTATTATACAATAAAATAAACGATTTGAACTCGGTCGCGCGAATGAGGTTGCCAAACCTATTACAAAAAACCCTTCCAAAGTAAACGCTCGTCTACTCGGAAGGGTTCAGTTCGCTTGTCAAAAATCCTGCCCTGCACATTAAGCGCCACAAAGCGGCCGTGTCTCTTCTTTGTGAGGAGAAAGACGAGGGAACACGCCGACGCGTGCACCTTCTTTTTTCCACCTTATAGATAATCAACAGGTGTGACTTGTTATTTTACATAATTACATAGCTTGCCGACATTCTGTACTTCTACAGATACGACGTCACCCGACTTCATTGGACAACTTCCAGAAGGTGAACCAGTAGCCAAGACATCACCCGGCTCTAGTGTCATAATCTGTGAAATCCAACTAATAAGGAAGGGAATGGAAAGTGACATCTGATTGGTATTACCATCTTGTACGACCTTTCCGTTTAAAGTTGTAACGATTCGTAAATTAGTTGGATCTACACCTGTCACAATCCATGGCCCCAATGGACCAAAAGTGTCAAAACCTTTGCCGCGTGTATACTGGGGATCTGTTTGTGTAAGGTCTCTTGCAGTCACATCATTAAATACAGTGCAGCCAAAAACATAATCTAATGCTTCTTCTTCTTTTATATTTTTGCCGCGTTTCCCAATAACAAGCGCCAGTTCCCCCTCCATTTCCACCTGATTGGTTAAATCATTTGACGGAAGAATGATTTCCCCCTGATCTGGAATCAAAGAAGTTGTCGGTTTTAAAAATAAAAACGGTTCCTTGAGATTGGCCTGCCCCCCAGTTTCTTTTGCGTGTTCAGCATATGTCCAACCGAAATTAACCACTTTTGAAGGTACTACAGGCTCCAAAATTTTCACATCATTATATTTAACTCTTACACCATCATATTTTAGTTGATCATTTACAATTTCAGCAAAATCACTGGACAATTGTAAAATTTCGTCATCCTCAACAATTCCGTAGTATACTTTACCGTCATGATTCTGATAGCGAACTATCGTTTGTGTTTTTCGTATTACCTGCATTGCCACACTAACTCAACTCCATCCAAATAGATTAGATAATCGTTTCTTCTCTAACAAATACAAATCCGCAGTATGTCAAATGTGGATCTGTATTTGAACTATGTGAACTACCCACCACCTACGCTTCGCTTAGAGGCGGAGGCTTCTAAGGTACTCGCACCTACTGGTACGAAATTTACTTAGCTATCGAGCCTGTTCCATGCTCTGTTTATAATTAGACTAACCATCGTAGCCCTTCGTTTTTGATATTGATAGAAGCGTTCCAGTCCCTATCTGCAAAAAAGCCACACTCACAGTGGAACTCTTCCCTTCTTCACTATCGACAAATAAGCCCTTCATCGAAAAATCTAAGCCAATAACAGCCTGTACTTCTTTTTGTATAGGTTGATGTTCGTATTCACTGGGAATTGAAACATCGTATTTTCCTGTTTTGGTTCGGGATAACGTACAAGACTTTAATGAGATGGTGGAATGGAATTTCCCGATGTTGCTTGATTTTCACAAGCTTGAGTGTCGGTAATTTAATATAGCCATCCAAAGGCATGATATTTCCGTTGACCACACTGGTTGTGTACGATTGTCCCGTCTTACGGTTTTTGAACTTCGGAAATTCGGCATGACCTGAAATTAACGTTTCTTTTCGTTCAGCCAGCATTTTGTTGTAGACAAAGCGAACACAACCAAAGGTTTTCGCAAGAAGTTGCTTCTGTTCACCGGTCGGGTACAAACGGAACTTATATGCTTTGTTTGCCATATCGAATCACCTTACCCCTATAAGAACATTCGCTTCATTATACCATGATTACGATAACGGTAGGCTACACCTAACCGACATTCATCTCCCACTTTCACTGGCACTGTCGTACCCCCACGTTTAGAAGTGAGAGACTTTTTTCGGATTAAGTTAAAAAAACTAAGAATTCTATCTTAATCTATTAGGAAATTTTCTTCAAGCGCTAAGTTTGCTCTCTTTCGAGTATAAAACATTGAGCCAACCCAGTAATCACCTGCCCTTTTAGGGCATGAAGCCAATCAAAGTTGGGATTATATACATCTGATTGGATACATCGACACATGTTTGTGGTGGGAGGTAAGAAAAGAAGGAAGGGCGGTGGGCGGGAGCGGAGACGAAAGGCCTTGTTTGTGTCCCGTCGTGATGGCCTTTTCCTCTTTGGACAATCAACTCCATAGATGGATAATCAACAGGCGTGATAATATAGATTATAAAACACTCAAGCTCTTATTAGTATACAAGTTATGTCAACTACCCACCACTTAGATTCTACCGAAT
>NZ_KE952698.1 GCF_000466385.1 Aneurinibacillus aneurinilyticus ATCC 12856 | reverse complement strand
TGCCTCCCTTTCATGGCTGTTTCCCAGCCTTCTGTGCTCGGATCGCTTTGATGGCTGCTTTCGCTTTGGCTGCTACACCGGCGAGAGGTACACTTGCAGCAAGAGCAGCAGCAGCGGCTGCCTGACTGGGTGGTACTGCTGGTGCTTCTCCTTCACAGGTCCCCTTTGCACCTGCTCCACCCGGAAGCAAGCCGACAACTTACTGGAATAGTATATTTTTATTTATACTCCCCAAAAAAATCATCTGAAAATTCCCCATCTACTGTATACTCTACATCATAATAAAATCGTTGAATCTCTGTCTTTGGATGAAGCAATTCGAGATAAACCCGAAGAAAAGGAATTTCTCTATCATGATTATTTATGAAAAGCCTTATACAATTGTATCGGATTATGAAATCTTTTAATTTTAATCCATCTGGAAGTTTATCTTCTTCTTCCTTTAAGTAGTTATCATTACTATTTTTTATTAAATCCTCTAACATTCTTATAGTATTGTCTCTTAAATACTGAAAGTTATAAATTTCGTTAAATTGATTTTGAATATCCAAAAGATTCATGCAAACACCCCTTTTACTTTTGCCACTGGTAATATAGTCAAAAACTAAATTTCCCTTTGAATCTAATCTTCCGTATACCCTTACATGGTTAGGTGCCTTTGCTCTTTAGCCCCCTAGAGAAATTGGACACTAAGA
>NZ_KE952697.1 GCF_000466385.1 Aneurinibacillus aneurinilyticus ATCC 12856 | reverse complement strand
GCCGTTTTATGCATTTTTTCATTGCCAAATACAAAGAAGATAAATTATTTAAAGAAACAAAGCTATAAATTAAAAAGTTTTGAAATCAGAAAAATTAGGTATGAAAATGGGCATACATTTTTCCTTGAAATTAAACTTGACGTCGAGCAGAATGGACAAAGTTTTGAGTGGTCTGAAACAGTGGATACTTCGAAAGGAAAAGTGTGGGTTATTGAAAAAGAAGATCCATACGCAAAGTATCGTGATGGGAAAATGAATTTTGAAATAGAAGAGTTAAAAGAAAAAGAAGTTTAATTTCGTTTTTCAATTATAAGGATTCAATAGTAAATAAAAGATAAGTTATATGAGATTAGCTTTAGTATAGGGAATACAACTATAAAAACAAAAAGAGAAGGGGCAAGTCCTTCTCAAGATTTAAAAATTACCATTCTTGAAAAGTTATATTATTTATCTCGTACCAGAAGCTTGATTTTACTAAAGTTATCGTCATAGTATAAGCTTCAACACAACCACCAACCGCTTCAGCATATTCACCTGGGAAACGCTCTGATACAACAATTGATTTACCGTCTTTAGAATAAGTAATCTTTGTGTTTTTACTCCAAGAAAGGTTTGTTGCATACAGGTCTAGATTGCCAGATGCAGGAATGTGATAGAAACGAACACCGTTTTTATTAACATAGCTTTTGACACATTTGTTCATGAAATTTTTAATGAAACTATCAGTAAACCATAGTTTCAACAAATTTACTGTTATTTCATACGTATGCTCAAAACCCAATACATATTGTCAGTTAACAGCGTATTGGGGAGTAGTTATGTCTTTACTGTTCCTTGTTGATTCGTACATCCTGCAAATAAAAACAGATAAAATAAAATCATATACTCATTATATAGCCTCCCCTTTCAATGAAATACTTCCAAATGATTGCAAGTGATACATTTGAAGGAGATTAATCAAATATTTCTAACGAAGTGTTGATACTTTTTTTATGGGTTAAAAGCGGCGACGTATCTCTAAATTGTTCATACGCTTCTAAACTACTTTAATTCTTAAACAAAAAATAAAATAACCCTTCTTATGGTTCATTAAATCCAAACATGGCCATTAAAATAATTGGTACGATTGTTACCATAACCACAACTAAGGGAATAAACCAAAGAGTAAAATATCTAAGCTTACCATTTTCTCCACGTTTAATTGCAATAACACTTAGAATAATACTTAAAACTAAAATACTTATGCCACCAAAAAATAATATGCTGATTACATGACTATCTGGTAGCGTATTGTAACTCATTGCAATAAGCAAAAATCCTAATATGGTTAATACACAAGACCAGATACTATATTTTTTATTCCTCAAGCTTGCAACTACTCCGTTCTACATCTTTATATAACTCACCTTAATTTCCAAATAAATGAAACAAGCTACTTAGAGATATAATTGGTTTACATATTTGACATTATTGAGCTAAAAAATAAGGCAGCTTCCTAGGGGTCAGGAGAACCATCTTATTTACATTTTGTATGCTATTTAATGTTTTATAGATTTACATTGTTGAAAATTGTATGTGATATTGTTTTGGTAGCTTTTCATTGCCGACATGTTCTAAGTCTAAATCCCGATTTATATATAAATCGTATGTTTTTCCTTTTTGATACCCACCATTTGGTGATTTAACGATCAATGTTTGAGGATCACTTATTTTTAATGAAACGGGAACCCGGTTACCTTCCTCATCCTGTACATAGATAGATTTTTCATTTACAATCTTTTCATTTATACCGTGGTCGAAATTAATAACCCATTCTTTATTAGGGGATACATTAGATTGAGTCATGTGTATATCTAGCTGCTTATCATTATCTTTTGTAAGAGTTGAATATCCGACATAACTTCCTATTCCTACAAAGGTTAAAGCACATAAAGCAACAAGTTTCTTTTTCAAAAAATTCCCTCCTTCATTTTGGTTAATTATACCACCTAAATTTTAAATAGTAAGTATGAGCATACACCTATGTTGGTGTATCTGATAAAAAATACAGGACCGCAATCAACAGAAGTGAAAGAGGTAATTGGACAATATCATAGAAAATATATGAAAGTCAGATGTTAAAATAAAATGGAGACACTAATGTCTAAAGTTCATGTATGGGTTGGAATAAGTAATAAAAATGATGAAGCCTTTGAAAAATATTTCTCCATGTAATGAAGAATTTTCTCGAAAAAAGATTAGGTAGTAATCTACCATATTACGATAACTATATACATCTGGTTTGATAAATCGGCAAACTTTTGTGGTAGGAGGTAAGAAAAGACGGAAGGGCGGTGGGTGGGCACGGTCGGAAAAAGACAGCTGGCCTTTCTTCTGCCGGAGCGCAGGGCGCATCCAACCTCTTCTTTTTTCCGAATTTCCTCCTTCCAACCGCGTTATCATGTCAAACTATCAAGTGTAACTTATATAAAAAAGATGTAGAAACCTGTATAATGACTTGATGATAAAAGATTGTTATTAAGTTTCTAAAACATATGTAAAGAAGACATCATAAGCTCTTTCTTTACATATGTTTTTTTGTTTAAAAATTTACTATCTTCATCTGAGGGACAGGGTTTTTTAACAAGAGAATCAAAACTGCTAGAAGCTCATAGCTCATTATTAGTAACACGAGATTGAAATGACATGATGTTGCCTTACACATGGGCAAAGGTTATTTTTTGATAATTTAAAAAGTTAATGCTGTTTTTAGGCAATCGTTCACAAATTACGAGTAGTTTAGGTGCAAAAATTGATGTTGCTCGTAATGAAATGGGAAATGTATCGCAAATCACTGCTTCTCGCTCATAGCAAGCCCAGTGGACAGCCTCCATGCAGTACAATGAGCTTGGTCAGGAAATCAAGAATAATGTCGATGATGTCGGGAATTTGTATGAAACGAAAGAAAAAGCAGATCGTGTCTATGGTGCCGGAAGCAGATTGCTTGAAACGAGAGAGGCAACATTCGCTTCCACAAAAGGTAGACTAATTGATCGACAAGCGATAATAGATAATGCGAAGAAAGGTTGCAGAAAATAATGGAAGAATTAAAAGAATCCGTTGTGAATTTTATTAATAATTATTCTAAATACAAAGTGGCTCTTGATTTGTTTCAAAAAGAAGCTGAAATAGTTTACTTGCTCAACAAAAGTATTGAGGAAATAAGTTCCCATATTCCATTGTCCCCTGAATTGGAATTTTTTTATTCTAATTTTGAAATTAGTGGACCAATTCGTAAAGATGGCTATGAGCTAAAAAACGTAAATATTGATATTGGTAATGCTACAATATATTTAAGTGAGCCAGCCAACCTATATAATAGACAACTAGGTTTCCGGTGGATTGGTGGCCCTCCATATAAAGAGGATCCTAGATGGAATCAATCTTGGGTTGTAATAGCAGATAAAGATGATGATCCAATTATTGTTGATACAAGTCAAAGAAATTCTCCCGTGTTAGCAAGTTATGAAACAAGTGAAGTATTTTATATATCAGATTCCCTGCATAGATTTTTTGAAGCAATTTCTGTAGTACTTGAAGTTATTTATAAGAACTTCTCTGGAGAAATAATGGATCCGGAAACTTTTGATATCAAGAATGATTTTATTGCAGTATTAGAAGAAGAACTAATTAAAGTGCTGAACAATGAGGAGCATGTTAGTAATTTTATGAATTATTTGTATGGATAATAGTAAAGCTGCTAAAACCAGTTTACCAACGTGAAAATTTCCTTTTCCCTAATAAAAAACAATTAATAAAGCTTCATCATTGATTGTTTTTTGTAGAGGCAGGTAAGCGGAAGTGCGGATGGAAGTAGTTATTAGCAAAAACCGTGCATGAAATGATTAAAGTAACCTCATTTAAATTGGTTTCTTTTTTCAATAAGGTAGCTTTAATCTTTAAGCCTGTTTCGGGTATGAAGGCTCATTATAAAGTCTATTAGTTAAATTATTTACGGGAAATTAGTGCAAGTTTCCTTTGCCTACACCATTCTTGGCAGCTTGAAGGCTTGAGAACAAGGTGGGAAGAAAGTCAAATTCACCTATGATACAGAAGAGTAGTTAACCGCTGTCATCAATGAGAAAGGTGAAGCGTACCAGTTTGAACGTGATACGAAAACAAGAAAAGTTTTACAAAGAATTCAATAAATATATATACTAAATGCCAAGGGTGTTGATTATCCAGTATGATCCAGAGTGGATCGTCATCACACCGTGCCCCAAACGGGCGTCGGTTCGTCTCCCACACCGAGAGGCCCAGATGTTTTGCCGGTCCGGCCCTGGCGCCACAAAGCGGCCGTGTCTCTTCCTCGTGAGAAAGACGAGGGAACATGCCGACGCGTGCACCTTCTTTCTTCCATCTTATGGATAATCAACAGGCGTGACTAAATGCAAGTAAATTTGAGATTAAAGGAGTAAGTATGGAGATAATAGAGATTATTAAAAAAATTGAACAGGATAGTAATTGCAGACTTGTGAAAAGGATCACAGATTTCACAAGTGAATTAGCTCTTCCAAAAGATTTGAATTATTTTTTTAGCAAGTATGACTCCTTACAAATGTTTTTAGATAAGCCTTATGGAATAAAAATAGTTTCTTCAAATGAGTTTATTCCAACTAGTAAAAGGCTTTACCCAGAGGATGATGTTATTTGGGAGGAACTGGAAGGTGATATTAGTAATGAGTGGTATCTTATTGCTGAATCTGAACAAATAAACCAATACATTAGTATTGACATGAGCAAGTCTCATTTTGGTTATTGCTATGATAGTTTCTTGGAAACCCATGCAACACCAGGGGATAGTCAGATCATTGCTAAAAGCTTTACGGAACTGTTAGAGCATTTATACTCTAGTAAAGGTGAAAATTGGTTTTGGTTGGCTGAAAATTTCGAGTCGTATGGGGATGCTTATGATGGCAGGTAAAATATTTTTTAATAAAAAGAGGGTGCCGTACTGCGCGGCGATCAGATGACTTCGGTATGTTGCTGAAGTCATTTTTTTAACGCTCATTTCTTTGGTGTATGATTGATTGTGAATTTATTCTCTTATGATGATGAAGGTAATATTGTTCAGAAGATTTAGAAAAATTGTGATGAGTGGAAGTACGAGTATGATGGCAATGGCTCGATGTCAAAAGTCATCAGACCGGACAACACAGAAGTTACTTTCAAGTATGACTCGCTAGGCAGACGAATAGAGAAGAGTTCTAACGAAAAAACAATGAGATTCGTGTGGGATGGGAATACGATTCTACATGAGTATGTCTCGTGGGATAATTCAGATATATTCGAAAATCTAGTGAAGTATTCTTCACAGAATAACTCCGAAATAGCAGATAATCTAGTTACTTGGGTAATTAATGATGGGTTCGTACCTTCAGCTAAAATTACAAATGAAGGTAACTACAGCATTATTAGTGACTATCTAGGAACGCCTGTAGAAGCTTATGACAAACAAGGAAAACCAGTTTGGTCAACTGAGCTCGGTATATATGGACGGATGACAGCATTCATTGGTAAACAGAATTTCATTCCATTTAGGTATCAGGGGCGGTATGAAGATGTAGAAATTGGATTGTATTACAACCGATTCCGTTATTATTCACCAGTGGATGGTATGTATACACAACAAGACCCGATAGGGCTTGTGGGGGATAATTCGATTTTGTGTGGGTATGTTGGTGATCCGAATATTACAGTTGATCCGCTAGGTTTAAGTAGTTTTAATTCCTTTGAATTTGGCGAAATAACTCCTTTTCCAAGTGGCTTACATTTTGGTCAAAATAGAATAGTACCTAATTTTAGTACAATTGGATCCCAAGCTGCAGACTTAATTGTTGGTAGACCGGTACTTGAGGTTGCCAAAGATATTAGTCTCGGTAAAATCAATCCTAATGAGTTTTTGATTTCGTATACGACCGATCCTGCAACAGGTAAAGCAGTAACATTAAATATCAGGAGATTAGCTGCATTAGTCGAAGGAGGTAAATTTCCAGATAACGTAATCTTTGTTTCGTATGATAAAGTTCCTAGCCATCTCGTTGCTGATATAAAAAATAGACCTCCATCTACAACAATATCGATTACAAAGAATAAAGATGGTTCTGGTCTTGTTAAGAGTGTAACAAATTGTCCAGGCTAAAAATCGGGAGGTTTTAAGAATGTTAACTTTGAAGCCATTAAATTTTATATTCAAAATATCTACTACTGATTTAGAGTTGGTTTATACAGAATCGGGTGGCGTGAGAATTGAGGTTGGTGCTATACCATTAAAGAGTATAGATAAAGAAAAATGTGTTAACATAGAAATTATTTTTTCAATTGTAGCCGAAGTTAAATGCATAACGTTAAATTTCGATGAATCCAATTATAATGGTTTTTGTATTTCTGAGGAATCATCTATTGGGAATCACTTGGAGAATGATCTTCATCATCCAGATTCAGGGTTTTATGAAGTGATAGATTCTAAACATTTACAGGAAAATATAAAGAAGTACGACCCCAGAGATAGGTTGAATTTGAAACATTATATTGTTAAAGGATATGATAGCTATATTGAATTAATAGCATCGACGTATTATGTCAATGAGCTAAATTGATCTGTATTATAGCCCTGCCGATAGACTGTATACATAACCCGATCCAATAGGTTTAGTAGGAGATAATCCGACTTTGTATGGGTATGTGCAGGATGCGAATAGCTACCTTGATGCGTTCGAGTTGAATACGCCACTAGGTGATACAGCAGGGAATGGGTTTGAAGCACTTCTGAAAAAACGAGGCTACAATATCTACATGACTATAAAAAATAATTTAAATCATGAAACAAATATTATAGATCAGAATCTATGAGCGAAAAAAGTATTCGTGTTTGAAGTAAAAGCAAATACTGCAAGATTATCAGGAAAGCAAAAAGGAGTGAAACAATGTATACAAACAAATATTGGAAGTATTTTGATCGAGCGATAAAAGAGTACAAAAAAAGGGTGGTTTCAGATGAAGAAGTAAAAGAAATACTAGATGATCGAATGAAGGAAATGAAAGACTTAATTCAAAAGAATGAACGAAATTGTTTAACTGATTGCTTAGGTATATTAATAGGTATTGACCTTGAAATGAATGCAAAAAATAGAATACTAAATGGAGAACCATTAGCATGGATTTTATTAGAACAGCAACTTTTTTGGTTGAATCAAATGATCAAAAGCAATCCAAGTAGAAGAAATGTATCAGACAGGGAAATAGGAGGACTTATCGGGCTTTCTTTATTGTGGGGTTATGAAGATATTGCAGAACTAACATACAAGTATGCAACTAATATGTTCATGAAAGATCGAGATTTTTATTCTGAGAACAAGACTCATCATGTTTTTATGACATGCCTATATTACAAATGGAAAACTGGAGAAATGCCTGACTTGTTTAATATTTTACCGGATGATCATGTCTACCAAAAATTAATGCGCAGTTGGAACGATACAAATAATTTTGGAGAGCATCTTTATGAGCTTTGTGATTTTCACATCTATAGCCTAAGCGACACGCCACATAAATTAAGTGAAATTTTATCGTTTGACTGTATTCCCTACGATTATTATTGTATTCGATTAATAAGAGAAAAAGAGGGACTAGCCACACCAACTATAGAGCATCCGCTGCTTCAAACACCTCTGGCTGAAATTC
>NZ_KE952696.1 GCF_000466385.1 Aneurinibacillus aneurinilyticus ATCC 12856 | reverse complement strand
GAATTTCAGCCAGAGGTGTTTGAAGCAGCGGATGTTCTATATTTGATGTGGCTAATCCCTCTTTTTCTCTGATAAATTGAATACAATAATAATCGTAAGGAATACAGTCGAACGATAAAATTTCACTTAATTTATGTGGCGTGTCGCTTAGGCTATAGATGTGAAAATCACAAAGCTCATAAAGATGCTCTCCAAAATTATTTGTATCGTTCCAACTGTGCATTAATTTTTGGTAGACATGATCTTCTGATAAAATATTAAACAATTCAGGCATTTCCCCGGTTTTCCATTTGTAATATAGGCATGTCATAAAAACATGATGAGTCTTGTTCTCAGAATAAAAATCTCGATCTTTCATGAACATATTAGTTGCATACTTGTATGTTAGTTCTGCAATATCTTCATAACCCCACAATAAGGAAAGCCCGATAAGCCCTCCTATTTGACTGTTTGATACACTTCCTCTACTAGGATTGCTTTTGATCATTTGAATCAACCAAAAAAGTTGCTGCTCTAATAAAATCCATGCTGATGGTTCTCCATTTAGTATTCTATTTTTTGCATTCATTTCAAGGTGAACACCTATTCCCATTTTTAAGCGATCAGCTAAACGATTTCGTTCATTTTTTTGAATTAAGCCTTTCATTTCATTCATTCGATTATCTAGTATTTCTTTTACTTCCTCATCTGAAATTACTCTTTTTTTATACTCTTTCATCGCTCGATCAAAATACTTCCAATATTTGTTGGTACGCATTCTTCCACTCCTTTTTGATTTCCATTCAGCAATGAGATTCAACCGAACCGCGGCAATCGTTAGATATTGCTCAACGTTTCGACAAACTTATGGCGGTAAATACGCGAGCTGCATAGCTTCCAAGTCTAGTAACGACCGGAGCGTACCAGTTTGCCCACGATTTTGACGAGTTTGGTACGTAGCGTTTCCATTCGACTTGACTAGATCGGTTTCGGCAGGCAGAGACGGCAAAACTAACTTCTAAGTTTGTGAACTACCCACCACTTAAAATCTAACGATTTT
>NZ_KE952695.1 GCF_000466385.1 Aneurinibacillus aneurinilyticus ATCC 12856 | reverse complement strand
TTCCATCCATCTATGGATACCAAGGGTGTTGATTATTCAATCTGGATCATACTGGATAATCAACACCCTTGTAAAGGAATATGTATAAAAATTAGGCTTTTAAAAGAGGAGATAATAGAAGATGAGAGCAGTTCTTGTAGATGATGAAAAACTGGCTCTTAATTACCTTGAAAAATTACTAAGCGGACATGGTGATTTTGAAATTATAGGTAAATACCAGAATCCCGATCAAGCTTTTGAGGCAATCGTTCGTGATAAACCTGATGTGGTTTTTCTTGATATTGAAATGCCTGGAACGAATGGTATTGAAATGGCGGAGCGGTTGGAGAGATGCTTGCATAACATCAATATTGTATTTGTTACTGCATATGATGAGCACGCAATTAAAGCATTTGAATTGAATGCAATCGATTATATTTTAAAGCCGGCTCAAAGGAGCAGGCTAATTAAGACGGTACAGCGTCTTTTGGACACACATAAAGATTCTGAGACAGCTTCACCTAGAGCCCGTCCTGTAATGATTCGCTGTTTTCAATCTTTACAAATAGAGCTTCCTCAGTCCCATCAACAGCCTGTAATGATTCGTTGGAGGACTTCCAAGGCTCAGGAATTATTTGCTTACTTACTACATTATCGTGGTCAGCTCGTACGCAAGGATGCCTTGCTTGAACTTTTTTGGCCTGAAACAGATTGGAAAAAAGGATTTACCCAGTTGTATACCACCATTTATCAAGTTCGTAAAACGTTAGAAAATACAGGGGCTGATGTCCATATCACAAGTTTAGACAAAGGATACAGACTGGATTTGAATAATGTGGAATTAGATGTTCAGCAGTGGGAAGAAGGAATAAACAAAGCCTTACCTATAACTGATAATACCTTATCTGAGCATCTCAAGCTGCTAAACTTATATCAGGGGGATTACCTGGCTGATTACGATTATTTATGGGGCGGAAAGCGAGCGTCAACGGCTAAGGGAAATGTGGCTGCGACACGCCCTGCAGGTTGCTGATTATGTAGCTTCCCAGGGAAAGCATGTAGAAGCACTTGCATTATATCAGCGTATTCAGCTTTTTCATCCACATGTGGAAGAAAGTTATTTTATGCTTATGTGTTTGTATGATGCACTTGGAGATCGTAACTCCGTCGAGCTTCAATATGCGAATCTTCAAGAGATGTTGCGTAGTGAATTTGATGTAGAGCCTCAGCAGCACATCCAGTTATGGTATTTTGATTGGAAGAAAAAGATAGATTGAGTTTATGGGTGGTAGAGCGATCATTTTGGCCGTTCTACCATTTTTATTTGGAGAAAGGAGCTGTACCGCACCTGTTGAGTATCCATAAGGTGGAGGAAAGAGGGTGCACGCGT
>NZ_KE952694.1 GCF_000466385.1 Aneurinibacillus aneurinilyticus ATCC 12856 | reverse complement strand
TACTTCTTCCTCCGCTTACGATCCAGCCATTGATTGAAAATGCGGTCAGGCACGGCATCTTTAACCAGGTCGAGGGCGGTACAATCCAACTCCGAATTACCCGTCAGGATGGTTTCACGCTTTTTGAAGTAAAAGACGACGGCAAAGGCATGGAGCAAGAAAAGATTCAGCAGCTGCTGAATCTGAGGATGATAGACAAAAACGGCATTGGACTGTCTAATACGAATCGACGTCTGACACAAATGTACGGTCAAGGTCTGTCCATCCATAGTAAACCAGGCCAAGGTACAACGGTATCATTCGTCATTCCAGACCCGCATGAGTAAACAGATGCACTGTAACCCTAAAAGTAAACTCTAAAAAACCTTTCGCTATGTACTAAAAAGATGACTTCGATACTAACTCGAAGTCATCTTTTTTAATGTCCATTGATAGCGGTAGCAGTCATTCCCCTTACGAAAAATATAGGAAATGATTACAAGATTCACCTCTTATAGCGTACGAAAGAAAAAGCTACTCATGTCTTGGTTCAAAAACAATTGTGCGATTTCTTCCACTTTTTTTAGCGTTATATAAACATTCATCCGCCTGTTCGATTAACTTTGCTATTTCTGATGTACAAGCAGGGTAAGAAGAGATCCCGACTGAAATAGTGACAACCTCACCACATGGACTCATGCTCGACTCCATGCTCATACGTAATCGTTCAGCCACATGAAAAGCCTCCGTTTTTTCAGTATGTGGAAGGAGGATAACAAACTCTTCTCCCCCAAATCGACAGCATATATCCGTTTGTCGTGAAGCTTCTTTCATCTGTTCCGCTAAAAATTTTAAAACTTCATCTCCAATCGGGTGACCATATGTATCATTCACCCTCTTGAAATGGTCAATATCCAATATAATAATCGAAAAAGGAACGTTGTTTGCTGCCCAATTCTGCATTTGCTGCTCCATGGTTCGACGATTAGCTAGTTTTGTCAGCGGATCTGTTGTTGATTGATACATAAAATAGTTAACCCTATCATGAAGAAAAACCAAGCTATGGAGCAATGACTTCTTTAACTGAATCGCTTCATAATACCACGCTACTACTTTTTCTATGTGTTCCTCTTGACTATTTTCAGTACTATTTTCGGTATAATACGCTAGTTGATGTAAAGGCTGGGCAATCTTTCTTGAAATCCACCAGATAAGAAGCAGGGATAGAAATAAAAGAGGAAGTGATTTTTGTATCATATCTTTAAGCATCTCTGTAGCAGGTGCCAATGCCTTATCTGCTGGACGCTGAGACACAACTCCCCAATCAGCAATCGGAATATATGAATATCCAGCTATCATGTCTTGGTTTTTCGTATTAATAACCCGTTCAGCTCCACCTTTCCCTTGTATAAGCTTTTGAACAACAGGATTTTCTACTACAACATCGTTAACTCTCTGTTGATTTTCATGATAAATGATACGTCCGTCCCCATCTACTACATATACATAGGAACCATCTTGATAGAAATGTTTACCTAACAATTCATATAGTATGTTTGATTCTTTTAAATAAAGCGTTCCTCCTACTAATCCAAGATAGTTTCCCCTTTTATCAAAAATAGGATGTGAAATAAAGATCACAAGCCTTCCCGTAATGGCAGTGTACGGCTTGGAAATCAATGGCTTTTTCTCTTTTAACGCTTGTTGGCCACCAGGGGACACCAACATTTTACCTTTTATTTGCAAGGATTGTGGAGATGTAGCTAAGATTTCTCCCTGTGCATTTGTAATAATGATAGAATTAAATGTATTATTTTGCATTTTTAAACGATTCGCCTCATCAAGAAGCTTTTGTTCATCCTTTTGCATAAAAGGTGCGATATCGGTAGAGCTAAATTGTAATGTTTGAAGAGTAGATTTTAAAAATAAATCTGTGGTTTCAGCAAGCTTTTGAGCATACACACGATTGGTTTCTAATGCATTGGTAATAAGGGTATGTTTGCCTGTGTGATAGCCACTCCATAGACTACCAACGAGAGTTAAAACAACTGATAAAAGGGCGACAAATATAATTAAATGTCGCAAAGACAACTTCATTTTTTTCATTCCATTTCTCCTGTTTTTATTCGGTAATATATGCCTGTTACATATACATATATTTAGATATTATCCTATATTATGCAGCGTTAACAACCGTTAAGGAGTGGTGACAGGATTCTTGCTCCAGTCCTTAACGCACTTTCCAATAAAAGTAAAACCCCATTGGATGTCAATGAGGTTTTCGATTTACATATTCAAGTTTGCTTTTCGCCAGGGAATCATTCAAGCTACTCTATATACATCTGATTTGATAAATCGATTATGCATTTATTCCGGTGATAGCATTTTTCGCTTTTTGTTTACCTCTAAACCAAGCGACAATGATGGCAGCCATGAGGGTAAATCCAAGATAGCCTACTAAAGGATAAACGGTTCCAACTAATTTAATAAATCCAATGAAGCTGGCACCAAATGCCGCGATACCGAATAGAACGACAAACAGTTTAAATCTTGGTAATTCCGGCTTTACAACTCTTGCTGTGAAAGCATAAAGCATTCCTACAGCGGTATTATAGATCATGCCTAATAATACAATAGACATGAATATTCCGAATATAGGAGAAATTTCGTTTGCTAAAAAAAGCATAGGCATATCTGCGCCTGTTATTGTGTTTAGCTTTGCAAGCATTCCAAGATTAATAAGTAAAATAAGGATACCTAACCCTATACCGCCGAATATCCCTCCCAAGCCTGCCGTTTTTTCATCTTTCACTGTTCCCCCCATCACGGTGAGCATGGCAGCACCTGCAGCAATGTTATAAGAAACGTATAATAATGCTCCTACTCCCCAGTTTGATGCAGCCGCCGTATTTTGTTTGTCTGCTATTTGCTGCAATTCATAAAAGCTCACATCCATCGTAACAAAAGAATACCCAGCGATAATAACGACTAATACAAGTAAAAATGGCGTGATAAGTCCAATGATCGAAATAACTTTTTGAATATTAAGACATACAGTTAAAATAGTCAATAAAGTCATAACAATATTCCCGACAATACTCGGGATTCCAAATTGCTGCTCAAAAATTGAACCAGCCCCAGCCAACATAACAACCGCGACGCCAAACAAAAAGAACGTAATAATGATATCAACAACTATACCAAGGTAGCGGCCACAAATATAGTAAATAACATCTTTATGGGAACTTGTCTGCAAACGGCTCCCAAGTTGAGTTAGATTCATTCCTAAAAACGCGAAAAGAGCCATTGCGATGAAAGTACCAACCACACTCATCAATCCAAAACTTGTGAAAAATTGCAAAATCTCCTGCCCTGAGGCAAATCCGGCCCCGACAATCAGTCCAATAAATGCCCCGGCAATTTGAATACTTTTCTTCATAGTTCCCCCTAATTAATTTAAATTTTTTGACAATTATGGATGAAGAAAGATAAGGGAAGCCTTGGCTCCCTTTATCCTTCCTTGATTCTATTAGGAATAAGATTTTTCGTAAGCTGTAAATTGTTGAATGATTTCGCGATTCGGTTCATACCCAATTCCTGGTTTATCAGGAATCGTGATCATTCCATTTTTAACAACTACTTCAGGTTCAATAATGTCTTGCTCCCAATAACGGGAGGAGCCCGCGGTATCACCAGGCATAACAAAGTTTGCTAGTGTCGTTAAGGCAATATTATGAGCTCTTCCCACACCTGATTCAAGCATGCCGCCGCACCAAACCGGAATGCCGTGCTGCTGGCAAAGATCATGAATTCGTTTTGATTCTGTTAATCCTCCAACACGGCCAATTTTTATATTAATAATTTTGCAGCTTCCCAATTCAATCGCTTTTCGGGCATCCTCATAGGAATGGATGCTCTCATCAAGGCAAATCGGAGTTGAGATTTTCTTTTGCAATTGAGCATGATCAACAATATCATCCGAAGCCAAAGGTTGTTCGATCATCATTAAATCGAATTCATCAAGCGCCTTTAATCGGTCTATATCTTTTAGCCGGTAAGCAGAATTGGCATCAGCCATCAGGGGAATATGAGGGAAGTGTTTGCGGACCTCCCTCATAACCTCAACATCCCAGCCCGGTTTTATTTTTATTTTCATTCGTTTGTATCCGTCATTAACATACTCATCAACCAATTGAAGAAGATCGTCAATCGTATTTTGGATACCGATGCTAATCCCGACTTCTATTTCTGTCTTTTCTCCGCCGAGGGCTGCTGCAAGTGTAATTCCTTTTCGTTTTGCAAATAAGTCCCATACAGCACCTTCAATTGTGGATTTCGCCATATTGTTCTTCCGAATATACGAGAGAATCTCGGACACTTCCTCAGGTTGTTCAACTTCTTTATTTAGCAAGCTGGGAATGATAAAATCCTCTAGCATATGCCAATTTGTCTTTAATGTTTCCTCGTTATACCAAGGAGAATGGAATGCGACTGATTCCCCCCATCCGCTCATGCCGTTATCATCTTTTGCTTCAAGCAAGAGAAACTCTTTATCTTGAAACGTTCCAAAACTTGTTGTAAACGGAGCTTTCATCTTCATTTTTACATGTCGCAATGTAACCTCTTTTATTATCATTTCTCTCTCCTGCCTTTTTGTTTATTTGATTTGTTTTTCAGAAAATTTTTATGGGGATTTATATATTAATCTCTAAGTTTTGCTGCTTAACTAATACATAATAGTGAACAAGCTCGTCGCTTTTTAGCAATGAAACAGCAACGTACTGCTGCGAAAATAATGTTTGAAAAATGTCCCTCGTTTTAAAGCGCCAGTCAATTGCAAGATTATTATCTTTACTTTTTACCTGTTGAAAATTAGCTGGTACCGGCACTAATAAAGGTTTATCCATAACGGCAATACGATGTAAGCCTTGCTCAATATTCATGAGTTTCGGCAAATGATTTTTCGTTGTTTCCCATTGAAAAATACGTTGGGCTTGATCAATAGAAATTTCGTGCTGTTTAGAAACATGTGGACTATTGATCCACCATTCAACTTTGAAGCGATCAGAAGGGAGCCCTCGATTTAAGCTATCTTCCATTTCCCCGTAGCAATTTTCCACATATGTAGAGCAAACCGCATGTAACTTTGATAAGTTTAAATAGGCGTTTCGTGTTTCAAGCGGATCATACGTCCATGTAATCAAGTCATATCCCATTTCACGGGCAATTTCCTTCTGGGCTTGTTTTAGTTTAGCTCCAACCCCTTTTTCCTGGTGGCTTGGATGAATGCCAAGCATATGGGAGCATAAATAGCTTCGCCCTTTACCAAAGCCAGGAAAACTGTAGCTAAACCCGATCATTTCCCCTTCTAAAAACGCTCCTAATAAAAGACCACCATTTTGAGAAGCCGTAATCGTTTGGTGAAGAGGTATTGGCTCCATGTTCCACACATCTTTTTCGAGCTTTTGCACTAACTTCATATCGGTATAGGTGTTTAGCACATGTGTTTCAATTGTTGAATTCATGCTAACTCTCCCTTTTTATATGCTTCTATTGTATTCAATACTGTTTTTGCTAGAATCTCGATACCAGTATATATAGCATGGCGATTAAAGGTCATTTTTGGATGATGAAGTCCAGGCTGCAAATCGCATCCTAATCCTAACATCGTTGCTTTAATCTCTGGATTTTTCAACGTATAAAAATGAAAATCCTCTCCCCCTGAAGTGATAATAGGTTCTTTTAGCCGCTCTTCATCTAAAGACTCTATAATTGCTTTTCTCATAAAGTGCTGAGCCTGTTTACTCACCTCAGCTGCAGCCACGCTTGCTTTTGTTTCTAGGGTCACCTTAACCCCGTAAAGTTTTTCCATGCTTTGAACGATGGTCTCGATTTTTTCGGTAAGCTCATTCATGACCTTGTTTGTTTGTGCCCGTAAATCGATGCTAAATGATGCTTTTCCTGGGATAATGTTTCCCGACTCACTCCCGGCATGGAACTTTGTCATTTTAGCTGTATAAGGAACCATTGGATCTAAATGAATGCTTTTCATTTCATTAATAATAGATGCTCCAATTTCAATAGCATTTTGTCCCAAATGCGGTCGTGCCCCATGTGCATCTTCACCATGGATTTCGCCTGTCAAAAATTTGGCTGCTCCGTGATAAATCGCGGGTGCTGCTTGACCATCCTGCAATTCTTGGATAGGTCTAAGATGGACCCCGTATAAAAAATCCACATCATCTAGTACATGCTTCTCAATCATCTTTAGAGCACCCGTTCCTTTTTCTTCAGCAGGCTGAAAGATGAATTTAAACTTCCCCTCGGTAAGAACATTCAATTTTTGAAGAAGAAGCATCGTACCAAGAACCATTGTCATATGTGCATCATGTCCACAAGAATGGTTAGCTTGAAATCGACCGTCCACCTCTTGCCAAAGAGCATCTATATCCGTACGTAAAGCAATGCAGAAATCCCCTGTTCCTACCTCACTAACAAGACCTGGACAATCGTCAAAAGTTTGTACTGTAAATCCTTGCTCCTGTAAAAAATGTTGAATATATTCAGTTGTCTTATACTCCTTCCAGCTAATCTCTGGATGATCATGTAAATATTCATAAACTGAGGCAATCGTCGGTTTAAGTTGTTGTATATATTCCTTCAATATTTTCTTCCCCCATCTTGTACAAAAAGGTAATCTCCGTTCAGTTTTTCGTATTGTTCCTTTCGCTTTTCAAATTGCTCTTTATCCTTGATAGAAACACCAGCGACAATGGTATTCAAAAATGAAAACAAAGCCGGAGCAGCATCGATGGTCGATTTTTCAGATGAATAAATTTGAAAAATGCTATCGGCATATTCCCTAATCGGAGCAAGAGGAGAGTCCGTAATTCCAATCACAAAAGCTCCCTGCTCCTTAGCTATTTGAGCAACTTTGATCGTCTCCTTTAAATAACGATGAAACGAAATCGCAATGAGGGTTGATTGATGATTCATCTCACTTAGTGTAGATAATAAATCGTTTGTTTCCGGGCGAAGAAGCTGTACATTCCCCCTAACTAGGCCAAGCGTAAATGTCAGCCAATTGGCTGCAGAAAAAGAAGATCTTAATCCTAAAACATAGATTCTATCTGTGCTTACTAATTGTTCAATAACCCGTTCAAGATCATTTTCATCAATATTAGTAATCGTTTCCTGTATATGTTGACAATCTTGTTCCATGACTTTTGCATAAAAATGAGGCTGTTCAGCTAACTCGAGCTTGCTGGAAAAATACTGTCCAAGACTGCTCTTCATAAAAAGAAGCTGCTCACGAACCATTTTTTGCAGTTCAGAAAAACCTGACAATTTCATAGAATAACAAAATCGAATTACAGTTGTTTCACTTACTCCAACCTGCTCCCCTATTTCACTTGCTAATTTAACAGCGAAATCCCTGGGGTTTTCTAATAAATACTTGGCAACTTTTTGTTGGCCTTTAGAAAGCTGATTGTATTCCTTTTGAATAATTTCTTTTAGGTTCAAATATTTCATCCTTTCAGAATGAATTTCAAACTTCTAAATATCACCATTATGAAGTTTAAACTTCATAATGGTGACTGCTGATAGAATAACACAATTCAAAACGCAACTCAACAATAATTCGGAAAATTAAAACTCGATTTCTTTTGACAATAATGAAAAATATTGTACAGAACTGCGAAACTTGTACCTTTGTACCGTCTTCCTTCTCTTTCCTTAATCATACTATATGGTATCCCACTATCGTATAGGAGTGTATGTAGTATGGATATTAATGCGATTATTAAAATCGTGAAAGACATTCCAAAGGACAAATGGACAGATGAGAAGACCATAAAAGCTACCCTCAAAAAAGCGGGAAAGACATCCGGAAAAAATTTCACTGAAGCAGAACTGAACAAATACGCACAACAATTCAAGCAGCTTGCAGCAAGCCGTTCTCCGTTAACCTTGATTTCCATGCTATTGAAAAGCGGCATCAGCATGGAGCAAATCAACGAAATCCAGAAAAAAATGCGGTCCAAATAACCGCCGTCTATTACACCCTCTTGTACGGCGTGTTTTTGTGTTTAATGCAATATAAGATGGATAAGAACGGAAGAACGCGAATATCCACATCCGATGATCCGCATACAAGCTTTTTTCCTTGCTGAACTGAACATAAAACGTCTCGTTCAAAAGGAGACGGAGGGAAACATGGCAGGAAACGCAATAAATACCTTCGTCCCCTTTTCTTCTGTTACTAAGCATAGCGGAACGAATAGGAGAAATTCATTCTTTTATCGGGAGAATCGAAGCGTTTGACAAATCACGATTGTTACACTAAACTGTACATAACACACTATAGTGTAACTTAAATATTAAACTGTACATAAAGGGTGATAAGATGAACACGTATACTGCTAAGCAGTTAACCGCCCTGTTGCAGGAGGAAGGAGAAGATATCAATCTACGTACTGTACGCTATTATACACAAATCGGTATCCTTCCTCCGCTGGAGCTTGTCGGAAACAAACGCGTCTATACCGGCAAACACATCCACTACATGCGTGCGATCCTTACACTGGCTCGCACAGGGGAATCTCTAGCCTCTATCCAAGGAAAACTGCTGGATTTACCGCTTGATGCTATCGAGAAAATCGGGGCACAACGTGCACTGTACCAGCCTAAACACATTTTAGAAAACGAAACACACAAAATTGGTGAAGATGTATTTATTACTGTTAGTCCACGAATCTCAGCCGAGACAAAACAAAAAATGCTGGATTCTGTGTCTCGTATTCTAAAGGAAGGGGAACGATAATCATGATAGAAGTCCGATTAACGAAGCCCTTCATCGAATATGAGGAGGAGACAATGGATATGAACAAAAGAATCCAAATGTATACTGTAGAATACGAATGTCCGATATACGGTGTAGTCTACTATCAGAATGTGTCGGCTTGTGATTTCGAAGAAGCAAGATGGCACATTCACAGCGTACAGCCGGATGCCATCATCCGCGCCGTCTCCCTTCTTCCTGCAGACATTACAGAAGGATATACGGATAAACCCCATCCTTTATCATGACTACAAAAAGGCCGGGGTTATCCCAGCCTTCTTCGTAATAACAATCCTACATCGCATTAAATGCAATCCCTATACAGCGGGTCACTTCTACAACAACATTCTCATGAGTAAAGGCTTTTGTTAATATACGGAGGGAAATATGTCTAGATTAGCGGAAATACGAAACACAGCACAGGAAATTGCAGAAGCGATTACAGCCGTATTGGGTATCGACGTCGAAATCGTGGATGAAGAACTCTCGATTGTAGCCGGTACAGGAAGATATAAGGAAAAAATAGGGGAAAAAGAAGAAGAGGGGAATCTTGATTCCGAATATACCTACGGACAAGCACTCCGAACAGGGGAAGAATACATTATTGAAGATGCATCCAGCCATCCACAGTACGCCGCACGCGAGAGTGAATTGGCTGAGGTTTGTTGCCCGATTCGTCTTCACGAGGAAATTATTGGTCTTATCGGACTAGTGGCCTTTACCGAGCAGCAACGCCACGCATTGTTGCTTAACAGAAAAAACCTGTTGGCCTTTTCACGGCAGATGGCTGTCCTGCTCGCCAGTAAAGTATCAGAAACGAAGATGGCCGGCGAGTTAAAAATTATTATTGAAACCATTCGTGAGGGGATTATTGCGGTAGATCGGTATGGAAATATGACCGCTTGTAACGAAACGGCAGCAAGGCTGATCGGTACAACTAAAGAAGAAGCAATAGGAACATCTATTTTTGCTATTTTACCCTTCTCTTCAATACGTGAGGTTTTACGCACAGGAGAAGAATACAGAGACCGGGAAGAAATTTATCAAACAGACACGGGCGGTACATTTCACTTTTTTACAACGATCCGGCCAATATTCAGCAAACCATTAGAAGAAGCTGTAGGCGATCAGCAGAGGGAAATAGTTGGCGCCGTCATCTCGCTTCGCGATATCGCTGATATCAAGAAGTTAGTATATGACATGACCGAAAAGGAAGAAGGCGCTTCTTTTCATGAGGTTTTAGGAACAAGTAAAGCGATCCGGGAAGTCAAGGACCAAGCCAGCAAAGTCGCTCGCAGCCAATCCACTGTACTCATTACAGGAGAAAGCGGCACAGGCAAAGGATTGTTTGCTCGCTCCATCCATTATGCAAGCGACCGTAAGGAGCATCCTTTTGTTACCGTTAATTGCGGAGCCATTCCCGATACGCTACTGGAAAGCGAACTATTTGGCTATGAACCAGGGGCTTTTACCGGAGCCAACCGGACAGGCAAGGTTGGAAAGTTCGAGCTGGCCAATGGGGGCACGCTTTTCCTCGACGAAATCGGAGATTTATCTTTTCATTTACAGGTTAAGCTCCTCCATGTGCTCCAGCATCGGGAGATCGAACGAATCGGTGGCAAAAGAACGATTCCTATTGATGTGCGTATAATTGCTGCTACACATCAAGATCTGGAACAGATGATGGAAGCTGGTGAATTTCGCGAAGATTTATACTTTCGACTGCATGTTATTCCGCTTCATATCCCGCCTTTAAGAGAACGGCAGGAAGATATTCTTCCCCTGCTAGATTATGCGCTGCACAAGTATACGCGTGTCATCAACAAAAGCATCTATGGATTTACCGAAGAGGCACTGGATTGCCTGAAATGCTACGATTGGCCAGGTAACATACGCGAACTAGAAAATGCGGTGGAATATGCAGTAAACATGGAAAACGGAGACAACATTACGCTTGATGCCCTCCCTAAACGCTTGCGGCAGGCACAAAAATCTCCGTTCTCTTCCTTATCTCTGAAAAAGCAATTAGAAGCGGTAGAAAAAGAAATCATCCAGACCCGTCTTGCACAAACTGGGTACTCTTTACAAGGAAAACGAGATGCAGCACGACTTCTGGGGATTAGCGAATCCACCCTTTACCGTCGCATACGGGAACTTCGGATCGAAAAACAATAAGTTGTCAAAAATGATAATCAATTATCAAAAATGACAAATCACTATTGGCAATACATATTAGACAAAGAAATACGATTTATTGTCAATTTTGACAAATATAGCAGCATAATAGTCGCAAAAGCCTTGGTTTTTCAAGGTTTTTTTATTACAGGGAAACTGGCATACATTTTGCTCTGTTTACAATATGACAACAATCAAAGAGGAGTGATGATGTCATGATTGACAGGAAGCGATTGCAGGAGCGAATTGAAGAAGAATTGAAGCGCTTTGAAGAAACACATCCCCGTTCTAAAGCGCTGTTTGAGAGAGCAAAAGCAAATTTTATTGACGGTGTACCGATGAATTGGATGGTTAAATGGGCAGGGAGCTTTCCTATTTTTGTTGAAAGTGGAGAAGGAGCACATTTCACCGATGTAGACGGACACCGCTACATTGATTTTTGTCTGGGGGACACAGGCTCCATGACAGGGCATGCGCCAAAAGGGGCGGTACCTGCAATAAAAGACAGAATTGATCGTGGTGTAACCTTCATGCTTCCGACTGAAGATGCTATATGGGTAGGCGAAGAGCTGAACCGCCGCTTCGGTCTTCCTTATTGGCAGGTGGCCATCTCCGCTACCGATGCCAATCGATTTGCGCTCCGCCTGGCCCGCCATATTACGAAGCGACAATATGTATTAGTGTTCAATTATTGCTATCACGGAACAGTGGATGAAGCATTCGCTACAGCCCAGGAAGGCCATACAATTTGTCGTGAAGGAAACATTGGGCCGCAGGTAGATCCGGCTCAAACAACTAAAGTCGTTGAATTTAACGATATCGAAGCATTGGAGAAGGCGCTGGCTCCCGGAGATGTAGCCGCTGTGCTTGCCGAGCCGGTTATGACGAACATCGGCATTATCCACCCAGAACCGGGCTTTCTTGATGCGCTGCGGGAACTAACCCGCCAAACCGGCACCTTATTAATTTATGACGAAACCCATACGATGAGCGCAGGTCCTGGCGGCTACACCGGGGCATACGGACTTACACCGGATATGCTGACTGTAGGCAAGGCTATTGGCGGAGGCATTCCAACAGCAGTGTATGGCTTTAGTGAAGCAGTGGCAGAACGAATTCGCGGTACCATAGATGTAGAAGGGGCGGATGTCGGCGGCATCGGAGGTACCCTGGCAGGCAACGCCCTCTCGATGGCCGCGATGCGGGCAACGCTGGAGAATGTATTGACTCAGGAAGCTTATGAACGCAACATCGCACTGGCTGAGCGGTTTAGCGAAGGTGTAGAGTCCGTAATCCAAGAGAGGGGGCTCCCGTGGATTGTTAAACGGCTAGGCTGCCGAACCGAATATTGGTTCCGCGAAAGCCCGCCAAAAAATGGCGGTGAAGCAGCGGCTGCAGTCGATTATGAACTGGATCGCTACATGCATCTATATGCCTTGAATCACGGAATTCTTATGACACCATTTCATAATATGGCACTTATCTCTTCGCAAACGACTGTCGAAGATATCGATTATCATACAAAAGTATTTCGGGACAGCGTGGATGCCCTTCTGGGAACCCGGGTGTAGACCGCTTTTGTAAATGCAACAACAGCGCAGGTAACCAAACATGGCCGGTTACCTGCGCTGTTATATTGCAATTATTTTTACCTCTCACAGCGTATCCTACCATTCCTTATACAATCGCAAAATCCAGTCTTTCATATCAACAATACGTGAATGCTCAGGAGCGCTATCCGTTCCACAAATCAATATCGGAACATATGAATCTTCTTTATGCAGCGAACCATGTGCTGCCCCTCCCTTATGATTAGGCGAGCTTTCGCCAACAAATTCACAGCCTGGCCGGGCTGTAATAACAAGATAACGGCCGGCATGAGAATACAGCGCACCATACAGGCGGGCAAACGCATCAGGATAGTCACCATATTCAATCCCATCTTCTGTTTCTCGTATATCCAGAAGCGACATATCCCCATCCAGCATCCATGCTTGTCCATAGCCATCCTTGTATGAACCGTTCGGTCGAAAGGCGAGTCTGCCTTCCTTTCCTCCTCCTCTCACCTGAATCGTGTCTTCTTCCTGCCAGGCGATAACATCGATGCGTTCATCTTCCTGAAAAAGCGCGGCAAGTTCCGAAAGCGGCAAATCATCCTGCAGAGCATACACGTACGCCATTCTCTCATTTACACATAAAAAAACCTGTTCGGATTCCTGCGCACGTTTTCCTAGCTTCGTAATCTTATACTTGCTCAGCATTGGTAGTAGATAAATTAATGCCTGTCTGCGACTTGTCCCGACCGAGGTTTGACCGCTGTCCCCCATTACTACCCAGATTGCCTCATCAAGCGCCTTCTCCCATGTCGGATATACGTTTAATATTTCCTGTAGCTGTCTGTCTGCTTTTTCAAGGCCCTGAATCGCCATCGGTCCTTTCTTATGGACGCTATGATCATTTTCAGGAAGATAGGCAATCGTAAAAGGCGGAAGCTCCTGCTGTCTAATTATATATACAAGTTCCCGGGCAGCGAATTTATCGTTAAACCCGCCTTTCCTCCACAAATACCCATAACGGTTTTCGGCGTCTACTCGCGCCAATGCTCCAAATGAAAATAAAAAAGGGCCGTGTGTCCGTAACTCGCGTGGAAGAAAATTAAGCCAGACGGCAATTTTCGGAATGTTGTATTGTTGCAGAAAGCTGCCGCGATGCACGAGGCCGTTAATCGATGCGGACGACATATGATATAAGGCTAACTCTTCATGAATCGTTTTGACTTCCTGGCTGAGGTGTTCATTGTTTAACCGATACAAGCTATCATGCAGCACCTCTTTAATGCCGGTCTTCAACATCTCAATCATTCCGTTTCCATAGTTTACGAGGCGCCTTTCCTTCTGGTTATACCATAGAAGCCCGGGTATCCGGTGTCCGTCAGGATATGTACCGGTTAGAAGAGTGCTGTCAATCGTAACAGACATGGTAGGGAATGAACTTACAACATTCGGAATATAGTGTCCGTGCTCCATGAGGAACTGTAAAGCAGGGACTCGCTTCTGTCGGATCGCTTCCTGCAACGGAAGATGCATAAGAGAATCAATAATAAGAAGAATAATCGGGCGAGTACGTTGTTCCATATGTATACAACCATCCTTTTCGGCATAGAAACACGCTTTTAATATAATGATGCAGTACATACAGTTCGCTTATGTACATAATCGATCAGATATACAGTATTTCCTTTTTACTACTGGATTATAATTATTAAACTTTCCTGACTGTACAAATGTATGACTTAAAAAACACTCAACTCCCATTTCGTCGATATATGCTGCAACAACTTGACGCCCGCCGCACTATTCCCTGCTTCGTCAATTGCGGGACTATAAACACCTATGCCGCACCCGTTATGAAACGGGGTAGCTTTATGTTGACGCGGCGGCACGGCAGTCATAATACCACCGGAAACACCGCTTTTTGACGGCGCACCTACAAAAGCAGCAAACTTGCCTGACGCATTATACATTCCGCATGTCAGCATGACGGCCTTGGTCAAACGCGCAATCTCTAGGGGCAGCAGCCGTTTGTTCGTAAGCGGATGAAAACCATCGCAGGCCAGCACCAGACCGATTTTCGCCAAATCTTCTACCGTTACTTCAATTGCACACTGTTTTAAATAAATTTCAATTGCATCCTCTACCTCGCATTCAAGATATCCGCCTGCTTTAAGAAAATGAGCCAACGCAAAATTATAATGAGCCGTCTTTTTTTCCGAGGTATACACTTTCTCATTGACAGTTGGACGCCGCCCCAGCAGCTTCTCTAATGTGTCTAGCAAAGCAGCGAATTTTTCCTCTTTGGTGCCACCGGGGAGAAAAGACGCAACTGTAATCGCACCTGCGTTAATCATCGGATTAAAAGGACGGGCTGGCTTTTTCAATTCCAGTCGCATAATCGAATTATACGGATCACCCGTCGGCTCCACATCTGTACGCTCTAGCGTATACGAAATCCCTCGTGCCATGCATACCGTCATGAAGCTGATAACTTTCGAGATGCTCTGCATAGTAAATACGATGTCCGCCTCCCCTCCTTTAATTATTTCTCCATCGTATCCAATAATACAGACACCAAGTGCCTCCTGATTCGCATACCGCAACGCCGGGATATACTCTGCACATTTTCCTTCTGACGTATATTTCTTATGTTGCTCTACCCAGTGATGGAGGCGGGCTGCGCATTCTCCACATGTCTCAAATTCCGCTTGTGCATCCTTACTCATTCTGTCCATCTCCTTTCCGTTCTATAGAATCCATACGTCTAGTGTGCCCAAAAAGAAAAACAGCCGCTCCTATCCGGAACGGCTGGGCATCAATCAGCGCCTGAGACACTCCCCGAATATAACCGGATGTACAGACGGGCGCACGCCAATAAGCCGGATTAATTCACCGACAAACTCAGCTCTCGTAACAGAAGACTCTGGATGAAAGAAACCGTTCGCATCTCCCTGTAACACTCCAAGTTGCTGAATGCCCTTACAATATAAAGCGTATGGATGAGTAACAGGAACATCCATAACATGCCCTGCATACTACATGTAGTACGAACACGCACAGCAAATCCGGATTCCGGGAACGGTTCCAGTCCGAATTTGGAGGAGGAATGGCATATAAACGAAGAGAGACAAAAACCAGCAAATATTCCAGTACGTTGTTCAACACTTTGGATGCTTTGTTCCCATGTGTATGTATACCTCAAACAATTGTTTCAACGCATAAAGGCAAGGTAGGTCGCCAACACTACGACAAAAAGCCGCGTTTGCGCGGCTTTCAGCCAGTCGCCAAAATTCAAAAAAGGGATCAGCATAAATGACAGGCCTCTACTGTATTTATCTTGATTCGTATTATCTTTTGCAAACCGCGGACATTTAATGCAGTATATTGTTCACACTTTTGACACATTCGACAAAAATAGAAGTCGTTTACTTGAAATATACTCCTATCGTTTGACAAATTTCATTTGTCCGCCATGTGATAATAGGAATCGTAATTTTGATTCCAGAAAATGTGCTAAACGGAGGTTGTTATGAGAACGGAATGTCCAGTATGTTACACTCAACAGCGCACAGCAGAATCAGAAAAGCCCGAAAACATTTGTGAAACTTGCGGGGATATCATGGAGTTCGGCTATCCTTCTTTTCCTGCTTATAAGCTAGAAGAAGCAATACATACGGAGGTTTATGGGAAAAATATGCGCATGGCTGTCGGATAACCTGGGAAAGAAATTAAAATTTGCGTACTGAATTATACAGCGAAAAGCCGTTTTATGGAGCCGAATTTCATAAAACGGCTTTTTATTTTTTTCATATACAACACGCCTGTTGATTATCCATAAGATGGAATAAAGAAGGTGCACGCGTCGGCATGTTCCCTCGTC
>NZ_KE952693.1 GCF_000466385.1 Aneurinibacillus aneurinilyticus ATCC 12856 | reverse complement strand
CGAGTGTTACTGTTCAGTTTTCAAGGAACTTTTATCGCGTTAGCGACTTCATAATCATATCACACTAAAACTTGATTAGTCAACAACTTTTTTTCGTGTTTTTTATAATAACTTTTGCTAACACATATCAAGACAAAAATAAAAGCCCGTCGCAACGGACTTTTAATAACTTATCACATAAAAATAGCTAGGTCAATGCTTTTATAAAATAAATTGTTTTATAATAACCAAAGTAGCTAGTCCCGGAAACCCTAAAAAACCGGTTACCGTTACTGTCACAGGATTAATCGGAATCTCAAAAGAAAATGATTCGGCCACAAGATTAAAGAGAAAAAGCATAATGCTTCCAATAACGAGATTTCCCACTGCCCAACCAATCCACTTTACCCAGTTCCAGGCAGCCTGGTTCATTAATACGAAAACCAGACCCGCTACGGCAATCACAATACCAACAGTTATGCTATCCACTTTCCCTCTCCTTTCCTCTATGCTCTCATGCGTATGCTGCCCTACTTCACATTATTGAAAGAAATAAATTAATACGGTAATCGTATTGTTCAACGAATGAAATAAAACGGCTGCCCAAATACTTCCGTAATAATATCTCAGAAATCCAAGCATCAACCCCATCACAAATAAAGGAGGAAACAACACAGGATCTACATGAATAACACCAAACAGCAAACTGGAACCTAAAATTCCTAAAACAGCACCAAACCGCCCGGTCAATGCAGTTTGCAGCACGCCCCGGAACATTGTTTCTTCCGCAATCGGCACAAACAGGCCTACTAAAAGAACTTGGGCAATTCCAGCCAGCCAACTTACGCTTCTAGCTTGAATCACTTCTCCAGAAATTTGTTCTTCTCTCCAAGAATCTAATTCAAAGTGAAAATAATCAGCAATAGGAACAGTAATAATCGAGTCCAGTAGAAAAGTAGAGAAAAGATAAAAAAGGATAACCATGAAAAATAATTGCTTTGCCTTAATCGGACGGACAAACCCAATATCATAAAGCCGATTTCCAAAAAGAAGCAAGGCAAGTAAAAACATCATAACCTGAGGAAGGAACGCTTCAAAAAACCCTCCAACAGATTGATCGGAAAACCACGGATAAGGAAAAAACATATACAGTATAATAATTACGCCATATGTCATCTGATATAAAGCAAAATAATATATGGCATATTTCCCTGATACACCCGTTTCCCAGCCAGGAAATTCAGTTCTTGTCACCTTTAGCAAAGCGGGAATGTAGAGAAAAGCTGGTACAACGCTAAAGAAAAGCGTACTCAATAAAAAAATAGCTCCTATCCGCGTAGGCTCTTCCGACGATGCTACGCGCCATTTACCCTGCTCCGTAACTACCCACTGTAGGGAAGAAAATTCTAACATTAAACTACTAACATATCCAATCAGCAGAAACAAAGCGGAATAAAACGCTATTCTTTCCCACCGCTCACGTCTATTCACATGCTCACCTCACCGTCTGTACAAACATATTCACTTTGTCCCAAAAAAGAACAAGCCAAAGAAAAAAAGCGGCAGTTCAACATAATGGGTTCCCATTCTCAAAAGAATGACCACGATGTTGAATCCACCGCTATTCTTGCTTTAAAAAGTGGCCTTCTACAGCTCCCGTCTTCCTTCCAGCGCTTTCGAAATGGTGACTTCATCCGCATATTCTAAATCGCCACCAACCGGAAGGCCGTGTGCAATCCGGGTTACGCGGATACCGAATGGCTTTACCAGCCTGGAGATATACATCGCCGTAGCCTCTCCCTCAATATTTGGGTTCGTGGCCAAAATTAGTTCTTTCACTTCTTCATCTTCCAATCGACGAAGAAGTTCAGGAATGCGGATATCTTCCGGACCTATCCCTTCCATAGGAGAGATTGCCCCATGCAAAACATGATAATATCCATTATATTCCCGCGTTCTCTCCATCGCAATCAAATCTTTCGGCTCTTGCACAACGCAAATCACTGATTTATCACGAGACGTATCTGAACAAATTCGGCAAGGGTCTGTATCAGTAATATTCTGGCATACAGAGCAATATACAAGGTTACGCTTGGCATTCACGAGAGCCTTTGCGATTTCGAGAACATCATCTTCCTTCATGCTTAGCACAAAAAAAGCCAGACGCGCTGCCGTCTTTGGCCCAATGCCTGGCAATTTCATAAATCCGTCAATCAATTTTGCTATCGGTTCGGGATAATACACAAGTGTCTCCCCTATATCTTTAGAATAATCCCGGCAGGTTCATACCCCCGGTGAATTTGCCCATGCTTTTTGATACCATTTCATCGGCTTTGTTCATCGCTTCTGTTACTGCGGCCAGCACTAGATCTTCAAGCATTTCTACATCGTCCGGATCCACTGCTTCCGGTTTGATTTTGATGCTCAAGATTTCTTTATGTCCATTAGCCATTACGGTTACCATTCCGCCACCGGATGTGCCTTCAACCGTTTGCTCTTTCAGATCTTCTTGCGCCTTCTGCATTTGTTGCTGCATCTTCTTCATCTGTTTCATCATATTTTGCATATTTCCGCCACCAAACATTTTCGTTCCTCCTAATCTTTTATGTCTACCAATTCTTCACCAAACAGTTTAACCGCTTCATCAACCACAGGCTCGGATTGCGCTTCCTCCTGCTTCGTATCTTCGCCCTGTTCTTGCTCAGACACCCCTACAGAGGAGCTAATCTCTTCCCATTGATTTTCCATCAGTGTAAACAATTCAACAGGTCGGTTAATAAATCCTTTTACCACTTCTTCAATTAACTGTTTATTCAGTTCACGAGCCGTTGTTTCACAATGAATGACACTCTTAAAACATACAACCAAGCCATCCTGGGACAGCGCCGCAGGTCGCCCATCCAAAAGCCATGCATGCAAACGTACGCTCTTCGACTTGACTTGATGCAGAATATCCGGCCAGATGGAACGCAATCGCTTAAGCTGTGGTTCAATCGAAGCCGAAGCTACTTCCCGAATCCGTCCGGTTGGAATTTTAACGGTCTGCTGCATACCGGTACGACGCGGTTCTTTGCGTGTGCCCGAAACGGGTGCCGCTTCCTGTCTGCCTACGTTTCCGCGATCCAGCTGCTTAATCTGCTTTTCCAACATATTGATACGCTGCTTCAGCTGTTCTACTTCTTCAGAACTCATCTTCCCACCAGATGTTGCCTCGGCCTGAACAACAACATGAGACTTCTGTTCGCCGATCTGACAAAGTTGAATGAGGATAAGCTCCAGCATGATTCGTGTCTGACTGGCCCGTTTCATATCATTCTTCGCCTGATTCAGTTTCTCAATGATAAGAAACAAACGAGAAGTATCAAATGCATCACCCAATTCCCGGAATTGCTCATCCAGCATCATCCGATCTTGAATTTCTTCCAATTGGGGAGCAGTCTTGTACAGCAGTAAATCACGGAAATAAAAAAGCAAGTCATCTAGAAACTGCTCCGGACTCTTCCCATTCTGCACTAATTGTTGCACTACGTTAAGAGCTTCTGATGCTTCTCCTTCCATAATGCAGCGTGCTGTCGAAGCAAGCATTGCTTGTGAGGCAGAACCAGTGATGGCCATTACATCTTCAAGCTCGATCTGTTCTCCCCCAAAGGACAGGGCCTGATCGAGCAAGCTTAAAGCGTCACGCATTCCGCCTTCTGCCATACGTGCAATAAATGTTAATGCCTGATCTGAGATTTCAATATTTTCTGCAAGTATCGCCTGCTTCATTCGCTCTACAATCTGCGCACTTCCAATCCGGCGAAAATCAAACCGTTGACAGCGTGAAATAATGGTAGCTGGAAGCTTGTGGGGATCAGTTGTCGCCAGAATAAAGATTACATGAGCTGGTGGTTCTTCCAGTGTCTTCAGCAATGCGTTGAACGCTTCCGGCGTCAGCATGTGCACCTCATCCACGATATATACCTTATATCGAACCTGGGTAGGTGCATACTTCACTTTATCTCTTATATCGCGAATTTCTTCAATCCGTCGATTAGAGGCAGCATCGATTTCCATTACATCCACAACGGAGCCTTCTGTAATTCCTCGGCAAGCCGCGCATTCATTGCAAGGTTCCTCTGCAGGCCCTCGTTCGCAGTTTACCGCTTTTGCCATAACTTTCGCGGCACTGGTCTTTCCGGTTCCCCTTGGCCCATTAAACAAATAGGCATGGGAAAACCTCTGTTCTTTAAGCGCATTTTGTAATGTCCTTGTTACATGCTCCTGGCCCACAATATCGGCGAATGACTGTGGGCGCCAAATTCGATACAATGCTCGATAAGCCATCTTGTATCTCCATCTTTCTTGCATCGCATTTTATACTTCATCCATTATACATTATATCATTTTCTTTACTTTACGGAAAAGAGAAAGAGAAAGGTTAGCAGGAGGGGAGAAGAATATGAAAAGTCGTTCCGTATCCTTTGCTCGATACACGGATACTGCCGCCCATATCATGAATAATTTTTTGACATACGGGCAGACCAAGTCCCGTACCTTCTTCTTTTGTCGTAAAAAATGGTTCGAAAATTTTATCCGCCAAATATGGAGGAATACCTTGTCCTGTATCACTAATCGTAATCTCGACGTGACTTCCCGTATGGAAAATCCGCACCGTTAATATACCTCTTCCACCCATAGCTTCAATACCATTTTTCGTAATATTTAAAAATACTTGTTTCAATAGCTCACTATCCCCCATAATCATAGGCAATGAGCTTCTTTTCTCCATCACTACTTCCACGCCACGAAGCAGCGCCTCATTCTCTACAATTGGCAAAATCTCCATGCATACCTGCTCAATATCTACAAGCTTATATTGAATCTCCTTCTGCTTGCTTAGCAACAAGAATTCACTTACAAGATCATTGATGCGTTTAATCTCAACAAGCATAATATCGGTATACCCTTTTTCTTTCTCCATTCCAGCCTCGGCCAGCGATTTTCGCATCATTTGTAGAAATCCGTTGATGGATGTAAGCGGATTGCGGATTTCATGCGCTGTACCGGCTGCAATCTGTCCAATCATGGCCAACCTGTCACTCCGTTCAATTTTGTCGGCTAGGGAATGCATATTTGTAACATCTTTAAATATGTAGTATCCCCCTTTAATTTGTCCGTTCGCATCCCTCAATACGTCTGAATCCACAATTAATTCGATCCGTTGGTTTCCATTAAACCAGGAATACGCCTTATCGGATACTGAAACTCCTTTTAACACCGCTGAAGAAATAAAGCCCTGATTTTCCTTCATTCCAGGAATTGCGTCCTCAATCATCTGATTAATAACATACTGCTTCTCTACACCCAATATTCTGCAAGCTGTCTCACTAATTTCAGCAACTCGGGCATATTCATCCAATATAATAATTCCCAGGTTGGCATCTTTAACAACCTGTGTATAAAAATTTGTCCATAAGGATTGTGCGGGAGCCTGTTGAATTGTAGGCAGCAAAAAACAATGACGTGCTATTTCCTGATTATTATCACTACAGATAATCAAATCGCACATGCAAGTCTCCCCGGAATGCAGCCTTAAAAGTCCACGTGGCATGGAGTCCGATTCACTGTTGCAATAATCCAACCAGAAAGAAAAATTTTCTTTTACGACAAACAAATCATAAAAATTTTTTCCCTTGATTCCTTCGTATGTATGACCGGTAGCTTGAAGCAATATCGAATTCGCTTCCACCACTTTCCCTTCTTTATCCAAAAAAACGGCAGCAAAAGGGACCTTATGTAATTGATGTTTCATCTGGTCCATATTAATCTCTATTTGAAACGAATGTCCAGACATTGTTTTTTCACCTCACTGCCGGAGATATTTACCACACTGAATATATTCTGTTTATTTTCACAATTTCCTTTTTGCTTTGCAACAATGTTGCACAAAATTAAAAGCTCCCGGTATAAAATTACCGAGAGCTTTATAAAAATAGAGCCGCACACCTGTCGTCGATACGCACATCCAGGCGGCCCCGTGCAGTTAGCTCAAGCCAGGCTGCCCTGCGGCACACGGAAGGATCCACTTATGGCTGCTTCCTTCCGGACCTGACCAGGTTCATGGGTTCCCGTTGCGCAGGACCCAGCTCTCAACACCACTTACACAGACCTGACCCCACATGAAGCGCACCTCAGACAGGAATTCAACCCCGCTACAGCGGATTGCGGGTACAGGGCACCGCTACCTCCCCGTCTAGTGCGACAAACTTATACACAATAGTTATGCAGCGTTGCTGCCTAATCATCTTATCAAAAAAGAAAAGGTAAAGCAAGTCGATACCCCGTCCCTGATTGCTGCAATTTTTGTTGCTTTGGGTAGGAGTTGTTTAGCTAGCTATCTTCTTCCATCTTATCGAAGTTAACTAATTTGTTAACCTCCTGAATTACTTTGGACGCTTTTGTGAATGATGCTTTATTATCCGTAATATATGTATTTACTTCAACCAAAATACCGGTTACTTCCGTTAGGTCAAGCGCATCCATATATTTTTGTAATTCCGTTATTTTCTTCATTACGTCATACGCCAGTTGTGTTGTATATGGCTGCTGCATCATTGCCGCAAGATCAGCGGTCATAACCCGTACAACAGGAGCAATTTGGCCCCTGGACGGCGAAACATCGTCCGGAATCTTTATCGCCCGTCCTTCACGATTAATAACGATTCCATTCGTATACTTGGCATCTCCATTGAACGGATCAATTGTCATCTTATCTGGTCGATTTTTCCTCGGCTTCTCCAATGGCTTCTCAAAAGGTTGTTCAATTACAGAAAATGCGGCTTGTATCTTATCAAGGCGAATATCAGAAACCGGGATTTTTGGCTTCTCCACTTTCTCATACACCAAACTTTTGCGCATTTCCTCTTCATACTGAGATGGGGTAATATTTTCATCGATGTTTACCTGATATGGCGGTTCATTGGCAGGCACAATATCTGGAATATTTTGTTCTTCAGCTTCCACGTTCTGCAGCACCGAAGACACTGCAAATACTCCAACACTAATAACGGACGTAGTGATAATCAGGGATAAAACGACGTTTCTCTTTCTCATTCAGGATTCTCCTCTTTCTTACTTGAAAAGGAAAAGCCGTATCCGCGAAATTCTTGCGTATCTCTTTGTATTAGCCTAGGAATTTTTTCTCTTTTACTAAGGAATAAGCGTGCTCTACAAGTCGAATTTCCCGAATGCTCTCCCAATCATTATCTATCTCTTCTATAATGCAACGGACTAGCCCCGTATAGCAAGCATGCATATCATCTTTTGTTAGGCATGCTTCAAAAACTGCACGGTAAATGTCTTGTTTCGCCATAGTACCTCCTTCAAAGGACGGATAAAAATTAGTTAAATAGTATTACCTAGAATTTTAAGTTGCAAATGTTGGTAAGTAAAGGGATTCGACAAAACATCCCACTAAATTACGTCAATATTCAAGAAATATTACTTTATTCTGTTGCAACCGGTGTAAAATACCTGCTGATAAAAATTTTACTTTATAAAGGCTATGTACACGTCTATAATTTTTTATGCTTTCATAGGAAAGAAACGACGCTCAGTAAACGCTTTGTGAATTTTTTAAGTAATACGATCTAAAAAAGCTTCAACTGTCATCCAAAAGTCGAAGCTTCGCTTTTTTTCTCTAAAATTATCGTTTCTACGCTTTATTAATTAGACTATCCAGCACTCCGTTCATGCAATACGCTCTGCATCAAAATATGTAAAAGGCACTCCCCTACAGCAATACCTGCGGCAGAAACGAGGGAAACAAATACTACAGGCGTATTTGGATTAAATAAGCCAAGCCCTGTTAACCAAATCACTAAAAATGCAAGCACGAAATCACAAGCAGTAGCTACCAAGTTATTAGTAAGCGGAAGAATAACCAGATCTCCCATGTAATAGCTTATTACACAAAGAAGAAAACTGATCATCAATATATTCCGTATCTCTTCCTTATAAATCAAACCTAAAATAAATGCCAAAATACCGGTGACCGCCACAACTTTTATTGCTATGGTGTCTATACTTTCAAGCGGTTCCCTCAATGCCATCATCCCTTTTGCGATTTCTTTTCATTTGTATGGTTACATCATTTGTCCGATTTTATTCGTAAGGCTCCGGTCTTCACTTCAGCAGTATTTATTTTTCTTCGGCAATGACGCGCACATTAATCTGCTTTCCATTTAGATAGGATTTTATTTCCAAATTCAATTAAATACACACAAGAAAAAGCCCCCTTTCACGTTACCGCATTAGGAGGCTATTAGTCGCCTATATATTTATGAGCGAATCAGCCACCCTGTTTTCACCCATCTTTGCAATATGTATGGCGGAGATGGAGGGATTCGAACCCCCGCGCGCCGCAAGACGCCTAACTGATTTCGAGTCAGTCCCCTTCAGCCGGACTTGGGTACATCTCCGTATGCATCTTCTGTTGTCAAGCTAAAAAATATCCTACCATATGTACGAAAAATAAATCAATGCCCCGTCTCCTTATGTCGCAAGGTAACATTCGGTAAGCAAGGGATGAATGTTTACCTTTTTTCACGATAAAGCATTCAAAATATGCAGATCACATTAGAAGAGGCTGACCCATAGCCTTTTGAGTCAGCCCCCCTGTAAGCTCAACTTATCCTTGTGCTTGGTTTGTTGTATTTACTGAAGCTGTAGCCTGTGCCTGAGATAATTGTTGTTGAGCCTGCTGAAGCTGTTGCTGGGCTTGTTGAATGGCTTGCGGATTTGCAGCGGCCTGAGCCTGTGTTAATGCGCTTTGGGCCTGAGCGACGGCATTTTGCGCCTGTGTAACTGTAGCTTGTGCTTGTTGACCTGCTTGTGCATTTACATTTTGAGATTGTGGCGCTGTATTCATTCCTTGTTGGGATTGTTGATTAGGCATAGAAGATGCCCCTTTCCTTATTAATATTTGTGCTTTACAACACTTTGTTAGTATGAGCCATTCGTTCTTAATTTATCCCAAGTTTGGACATTAATGTTCTTACAAGCTTAAAACACAGATTATCAACAATATACATCCAGGTATCGTAACATTCGATGATTCACTCATGCTTACGAGTATGAATCAACAAGCGCGCGATATGCTGGATTTACCCAAAACTTCAGGCAGAATGACAGATTCAAAAGCCATATATCCTTAAATTTCCTTTTTTTCGCCTTCCATACTCGGATGGCGCTTTTTTCTTTTTATATTGATTTTCTGATTCTTCCATTTTATAATAATAAGCGAATTTGCACTGACTAGTCAGTTTAAAAAGGAGTGAAAGTGTGCGCGTAAAAACGAGAGAATTAATATTTCAAGGGGCTCTCAAAGCTTTCGCCGAAAAAGGGTTTAACGAAACAACAATGGAACAAATTGCTGAAATCTGCGGCGTTGCAAAAGGGACGCTCTATTACAACTTCAAGACAAAAGAAGATTTATACATATTCGTAATGGAGTCCGGGGTGCAGAATTTCATTGGCATGATCCAGGACTATGTAGATGTAGTAAGCCCTGAGGATTTCCGCCAGCGGGTTATTCGTCTGATTGAAGCTCACCTTGATTTCTTCCAGAACGAACAGGATTTCTGTCGCCTGCTGCTCAGCCGTGGCTGGGGAACACAGGAACGACACCATACAATTCGCTATGTTTTACAAAAATATTTCATCCTTCTGGAGCAAGAGCTACAGACTGCGAAAGATAACCAAAAGCTTCATTCTGGAATAAATGTGGCCGTTACTGCCAGTAGTCTGTTCGGCATGATCGGATTTACCGCCATGCGGGCCATCATCCACGAAGAAGCACTCGATAATATGAAGCTACGCTCCAGTTTACAGAACCTTGTCCTGCATATGCTGGGAATCTATGAAGAAGAGTAACACAATGAAAAGGGGGAGAAGACATGAGGGGTCTTCGTATTACTATGTTTACCGCCATGACTCTGCTCATCGGCGGCGGCGTATATGCACTATCTTCATATGGGGAAGGTAGCCACATTGAAGCGGCGTCTACCAGTCAGCCCACCGCCTACGTAGAAGCAACGAATATGAACGCAAGCTTCAAAATGGGAGGCCGGATTAGCGAAATCTATGTTAAGGAAGGCGACCATGTAAAGAAAGGACAATTGCTCGCCCGCCTGGAAAGTAAAGAATTACAGGATAAAGCATCTCAGGCACAAGCGGCACTCGAAGCAGCCAACGCTGGCGTCTCGCAAGCACAGGCATCCGTATCCGCAGCAGAAGCCAAGAAATCACAGGGCAGCAACGCGGTAAGCGTAACCGCTGATACAGCAGAGCGACAGGTGGAGCAAGCCCGGGCCGCCGTTAAAGCTGCACAGGCACAAGTAGACGCCATGAAAAGCGGTGCCCGCAAGGAAGAACGTGAACAGGCAAAGATCAAAGTAGACGCCGCTAAAGAAGCATATCGTCTAGCTGATGATAATTATACTCGCATGAAAACCCTGCTTGCACAAGGAGCTATATCACAGGCAAAGGTGGAAGAAACGGAATTAAGCTATCAGAAGGCAAAAGCGGAATACGAAGCTGCGCAAAAGCAATACGAGATGGTAGAGAATGGGCCGCGTAAAGAAGAGATTCAAGCCGCCGAAGCTCAACTAGAACAGGCCAAAGCCGCAGTAGCACTCGCCGAAGCTGGCAAAGGACAGGTCACATTGCGCCAGGATGATGTACGGGCGGCCGAAGCAGGTGTCTCTCAGGCATCTTCTTCCGTAGCCACGGCGAAAGCCAATGTCTCTAAAGCTCAAGCGGCACTGGATGAAGCGAAAACATATATCAACTATACTGAGCTTCGCGCTCCGGCGGATGGTATTATTACTTCCCAATCGGCACAATTGGGCGAACTGGTCGGCGCAGGCTTCCCGGTATTTACACTAGAAGCAACGAAAGATCGCTGGGCAAAATTTTATTTCCCTGAAACAGAGCTGGGAGCGTTGAAAGTTGGGGATGAGGTGCATATGAAACTTATCTCTACCGGTAAAACCGTAAAAGGAAAAATTACGGTTCTTCAGCCAGCCGCCGACTTCGCCATTCAAAAGCCAAGTCAGCAGACAGGCGATACGGATGTACGCTCTTTCGGTGCGAAGGTGACGCTAACTGACTTGCCTGATACGGCAGCAACTGGCATGACGCTGCAATGGCAAGGTATGGGGGCGAAATAACGATGTCAGCTCCGCTCAAAGTGGGAAGCATCATCCGCGAGGAGTGGCTGAATATTCTTCGTGACCGGCGTCTATTCGCTATTCTATTTCTCGTTCCGCTGCTCTATACGGCGCTGTTTGGCTATCTATATTCCAATCAGCGTCTAGTAGCAATTCCGACCGTTGTATTTGATGGTGACAATAGTCAGCTCAGCCGACAAATCGTTCAGGCTTTTGATCAGACAGAAACATTTCGCATCACAAGCCATACGCTCTCGGAAAGTGAGGTAGAACGGACTATTGAGAATGGGAAAGCACGCGTCGGTATTATTATTCCGAACGATTTCTCTACCCGTTTGAAACACGGAGAAAATGTACCCGTGCTCACTTTTGTGGATGGGAGCAATATGCTATTCTCCAATTCAGCGACACGGGCCGCCAATCAGGTTATCACTACCTTTAGCTATGGGGCATCTTCCGTAAAGATGAAACAGCAGGGGTTGAGAGATGAGCAAATCACATCAACATTCTCTCAGATACCGTTCCGCTCTCGCGTATTGTACAATCCAATGTTTAACTATAACGACTTTCTCGTATACGGCTTAATTGGTGCAATTCTGCAACAGGTGCTTCTGCTTGGCGTAGCACTAACGGTAACACGTGACAAGGAACAGGGCACATGGAACCGATTTGCAGCCTGGCGTAGTCTTCCCTGGCGCATTGCTTATGCGAAAACGGCTCCTTATTTCCTGATAGGTCTCGTTAACAATCTAAGCGTATTCGTACTGGCGCTATATGTATTCAACCTGCCGTTTCGCGGTTTACTTCTGCCGGTAATGGCACTCGGCGTAAGCTTCGTATTCGCACTGCTCGGCATCGGTTATCTGGCAAGTTTATTCTCAAGCAATCAGGTAGGTTCTACGCAAACTACTATGCTTATTGCCGTTCCATCCTTTCTATTATCCGGCTTTACATGGCCGTTTGAGGCGATGCCCCATGCGCTCAATGTAGCAGGTCATCTGCTGCCGCTCACATATTTTCTGGATGGAGTACGTGAAATTTTTATTAAAGGGCATGGGTTTGAGACGGTCTGGCAAGATTGCGTAGCTATGGGCTTAATGGGAGCAGTCACGTATTTCATCGCGTTTCTGCTTACCCCCCTATTCATTAAAGCAGACAAAAAAGCTGAAGCAGATCCTTCCTTTTCCGCTTAAGCCATAAGCCAGTCATACAGAAAAAGCGCGAATCGTTTGTAAAACTACGACATTCGCGCTTTTTCATAGTCAAGAAACCTAGCTCCCATTACTCGGCCGCTTTCTTTTTTCGCCGTTCCCGCAGCGAACGGAAGAAGTTTTTTAGTAGCTCACTGCATTCTTCTTCACGCACGCCCTGCATCATCTCTACTTGATGGTTAAACCTCTCTTCCTGTAACAAATTCATCAGGCTTCCTGCACATCCGGCTTTCGGATCCATTGCTCCATATACGATTCTGGGCAGCCGTGCCTGAACAATCGCCCCTGCGCACATTGGACATGGTTCAAGCGTAACATATAGTGTAGCCCCAATAAGACGCCATCCTCCCATCGTCTTGCTTGCTTCCTTTATAGCGAGAAGTTCCGCATGGGCCAGCGGGTCCTTCGTCGTCTCGCGCAGATTATACCCTCTGCCTACTACCTGTCCATCTCTTACAATGACGGCACCAATGGGAACTTCTCCTAATGCCTCTGCTTTTCGCGCTTCTTCAATTGCAAGGCCCATATAATATTCATCGTTCATATTTTTCACCATAGCTTTTTTATTTCTAAACCGGAGAATAATAGCGCACGAGCCGGAGCAGCTTCCGTTTCCAACACTTTAATAGGGGCAATAACCATAAAGTAGGGACCTTCAGGTACATCACCCAGACGAAGCCCTTCTACAATGATACTGTCCGCCTCGAACAATGCTTTATGGGTCGGATGGCCGGGTTGATCACGCTCAATGCCTGGTGCATCGATGCCCACGCCACGCACACCGGCTGCCGCCAAATACTCTGCTCCATCCGCAGCCAGGAAAACAAATTCGGAACCGAAATCATCTGTTAAGGAATTTTGAGTTTTCAACAGAAGAAATTCATCTTCCTTAGGTGCGAATCTTTCCAAATCGTTCCTTGTAATTTTGTCTTGGGCGTCTGTGACATCCAGCACCCGGCAAGGGCCGACAAGCCTTTCTATCGAAATTGTCTGCATCGTTCCACCATCAGGCAACATATGTAGCGGAGAATCAACATGTGTTCCTGTGTGCATATCCATATCAATCCTTGATTCGTATGCAGAAGCCTCATTAAAATCCTGTATAACACGGATAGCAGGCTGCTTTTCCGGTTTGTTTTTGTAGGTTACCATGCCGTGATGAATGGGCATTGATATGTCGTATACTTCATACATTGTTAGTTTTCCCCTTTTCAGTATTTCGGCCGCTCCACCGCTTTGATTGTTTTTCTGTTCTTGATGATATCTTCACCCGTCCACCATCTTCTTCCATCATTTAGGATCATCTCGTTCGATTCGGCAGGACCCCATGTGCCTGCAGGATATTCTTCAGGGGCACGCGAATTTTTGTCCCATGTGCGCCGAATCGGATCGATAAACTTCCAGGCTAGGGACACTTCATCCCAACGCGTAAAGAAAGCTGGGTCGCCAAGTATAGCGTCATGAAGCAGGCTTTCGTACGCTTCCGGCGATGCGTCTCCGCAATCGTTGCAATACTCCATACCAATCGGTACAACCTGGCTGTCCGTCCCTTGCTTCTTGGCGTTCAACAGCAGTGTAATACCCTCTCTTGGATTAATACGGAAAATAAGTAAATTCGGGGCTACATCATCATTTTTATTAAAATATAAGCGGTTCGGTAATGCCTTAAATTGAATGACAATTTCCGTAACCTTCTTCTGCATTCGTTTGCCGGTACGAATATAGATAGGTACGCCTGCCCATCGAAAGTTATCGATGAACAATCTGGCCGCTACGAATGTCTCCGTTATAGATGCTGGATTAACATTTGGCTCTTCCCGATATGCGCAGACTACGCCTTGCCCACCCTCTCCTGCCGTATACTGGCCGCGTACAATATGCCTATCTACCTCTTCTTCATTGTAGCGGCGAAGCGCGTGCATAACCTTCACTTTTTCGTCACGGATCGCCTCAGTATTTAATCTGCCCGGCGGCTCCATGCATACCATCATGACCATCTGTAGCATATGATTCTGTACCATATCAAGCAGGGCACCCGTACAATCATAATAAGAAGCACGGTCTTCCACCCCTACCGTCTCGCTGGCGGTAATCTGAATATTGTCGATATACCGATTGTTCCAAAGCGGCTCGAACATAAAATTGGCAAAACGGATAACCTGTATATTCTGTACCATCTCCTTGCCTAAATAATGATCAATACGGTAGATTTCCTCTTCCGTAAATGAACACTTAATCTCTTCATTCAACATTTTTGCGGAAGCATAGTCATGACCAAATGGTTTTTCGACAACCAGCCGTTTCCACCCTGCGGTATTCGTAAGCCCACTACGTTCTAAGCTGTTCGATACAGTCCCGAATAGCTGGGGCGAAATAGCGAGATAAAACATCCGGTTTCCCATAAGGTTCGTTTTCCGTTCCCTCTCTTCCACTACAGCCAGTAAAGATGTGTATGCGTCCGGCTCCGTAATATCAAATGCTATGTAATCAAATCGTGCAGCAAATCGCTCCCACTCTGCCCCTTCCTGCAAAGGCAAACGCCCAAACTCTGAAATCGATTCTTTGATAAACAAGCGAAATTGAGAAATCTCCATCTCTGTTCTCCCAACCCCGATAACAGCAAACTCTTTGTTCAAAAAATTGTCCCGGTACAAATTATATAGAGCAGGAAATAGCTTGCGCTTAGCCAAATCCCCTGTCGCACCGAAAATAAGCAAAACAAAAGGCTGAATAGAATCTTGTTGGGTAAACAATCGCGGCACTCCTCACCTGAAAGATTTCTCCATTAACCACTCACCTCTATTATACCTTATCTTATCCCGTCCTCTGCCCGATGATGTAGATGCAGCACTCCATAAAAAAATAGAAATCCCTCCGTCATATCATAGGACGGAGGGATAGGTAACTTGCCGCTTATACTCCGGCAAGTAATGATTCGCGGAATTCTAGTAACGCTTGCGCGAACTCTTCCGGTTTTTCCAGCATAATATAATGGCCGGCACCTGCGACCGTTCTTGTCTGTATGCTGTCATTCAATTCTTTCGCCTTTTCAGAGGCACCTTTTGGCAACAGTTTATCTTCTGAACCGTAGAGAGCAAGAATTGGAATGTTCAGCCTCGCGAAAATTTCCGCACCTTTATATTCGCCGCATGCGCGGAAATCATCATGCACGACGATCGTCTCGACCCAGGATAGCTGTTTTTGCTCTTCTTCAAGAAGTTCAGGCGTCGCCTCTTTACCGTAGGAAGCTTTAAAAAGAAAATCGGGGAACGTCCCGCCCGCCAAATCCTCGAGAATTTTCGGATGCACCGGCATCTCATAATGACTGGCATCCAGCACCAATCCCTTAACATCTGAGTTGCGGGCAGCCATCTCAATACCTACCATACCGCCCATCGAATGCCCTACTACAATCACATCCTGACCCGCGATTTGTTCATTGGCCCACTCCGCATATTCTTCAATCGTGTTGCAGCGGCTTCCCGCATTCTCACCATGGCCTGGCAAATCGAACGTTAGGCAGTGTGCACGGCCTATTCTTTCTTCCAAGCCGCGAAATTTAGCTTTGGTCCCGCCCGCACCATGAATCAATACAAACGGAAGCTGTCCGGATACGTTCATCGCTCTCCTCCTACATGATGGATTTTGAGATAACTACACGTTGAATCTGGTTCGTGCCTTCGTATATCTGGGTGATTTTCGCATCACGCATCATGCGCTCCACAGGGAACTCCTGGATATATCCATAACCACCCAGTATTTGTACCGCATCCGTCGTTACTTTCATCGCGACGTCTGAAGCAAACACTTTAGCCATAGAAGCCAATCGCATCATGGCTGGGTCCTTGCCCGTATTGCCCAAATTATCGAGTGCACTGGCAGCCCGATATACAAGTCCACGTGCCGCCTCGATTTGCGTTGCCATATCTGCCAGCATGAACTGGATACCTTGGAATGAACCGATAGGTCGACCAAATTGCTCACGCTCTTGCACATACTCCAGGCAAACATCAAGCGCTCCCTGGGCAATGCCAAGCGCTTGCGCCCCGATTCCTGGCCGTGTTTTATCCAGCGTCTTCATCGCGACAAGAAAACCCTGGCCTTCTTCAGCAATTACGTTCTCTTCCGGAACGCGGCAATCTTCAAAGAAAAGTTCTGCGGTCGGCGATCCTTTAATCCCCATCTTTTTTTCAATTTTGCCAACAGAAAGCCCCGGTGTTCCCTTCTCGATTAGAAAAGCGGTGATGCCCTTGTCCGTTTTGGCGAAAACGGTGTACACATCTGCGATATTACCATTGGTAATGAAGCATTTCTGCCCATTTAGACGGTAATATGCACCGTCCTTTTCCGCCCGGGTTTTCATGCTTTTCACATCAGAACCAGCGCTCGGCTCGGTCAGGCCAAAGCAAGCCAGTTTCCTACCTGTAGCGAGATCAGGCATAAAGCGCTGCTTCTGCTCCTCATTGCCGCTAAGAAGCACTGGCAGCGAACCAAGTTCCTGTACAGTAATAATTTGAGACGAAGATGCACATACCCGTGCTACCTCTTCGACAATCAGGCAATATGTCAGCAAATCCAGACCCGCTCCACCATATTCTTCCGGAAGATTAGCCCCGATATAGCCATATTCACTTAGCAAGTCCTTAATATCAAAAGGGTACTCGCCCTTCTCATCGATTTCCGCTGCACGGGGTTTGATTCTCTCTTGCGCAAGCTTATAAATACCCTGTTGAATCTCTCTCTGCTCTTCTGTTAATGCAAAACTCATCTTATTTTGCACCTTTCGTATAATCGTAGAATCCTTTACCCGTCTTGCGGCCCAAATGTCCAGCGCGTACGAGCTTACGTAACAGCGGAGCACTACGATACTTGGAATCCTGTGTTTCTTCATACAAAGAATCCTGTACATACAAGAGTGTGTCAAGGCCTATCAAATCAGCCAGTGCCAGTGGTCCGATCGGATGATTTGCACCGAGCTTCATTCCTTTGTCAATGTCCTCCGCGCTTGCCGTACCTTCCATCAATACGAAAATTGCTTCATTTATCATCGGCACAAGAATGCGGTTCACCGCAAACAATGGCGCCTCTTTCACATCGATCGTCTCTTTGCCCATTGCTTCTACGAGCGTTTTCGCTTCCTGGTATGTTTCTTCAGCCGTGCTCTGGCCACGAATCAATTCCACTAGTTTCATTACCGGTACCGGATTGAAGAAGTGAACACCAATAATTTTCTCCGGGCGCTTCGTTACACTGGCAATTTCCGTTACACTCAAGCCTGATGTATTCGTTGCGATGATGATATCTTCACCAGCAATTTCATCAAGTTTCTTAAACAATTCTTTTTTCAGATCCATGTTTTCACTGACTGCTTCGATGATGAAATCTACATCCTTTAAACGTTCCCATTCAACCGTCGTTGTAAGTGCACCTTCTAATTCCTGTTTCTTCTCCTCCGTCAAACGGCCTTTCTCAATGCTGCGGTTCCAGTTCTTCTGAATGCCAGACAATCCGCGATCAAAAAACTCCTGCTTTTGCTCTACCGCTACAACCGTATATCCTGCTTCTACAGCCGCCTGCGCAATTCCTGAACCCATCGTGCCAAATCCGATTACACCAATTTTTTTTGCCATCTCATATCTCCCTCTACTTTCTCACTTATTTATTTTGGAAGTGGGGCTCTCTGCGCTCAAAAAAGGCAGCTACCCCTTCATTCTTATCCTCTGTCAGGCAAATTTCGCCGAAAGCTTCCGCTTCCAGATCCAATCCTTCTTCAAGCGACAGCGCAAGCCCTTGATCGATAACCCGTTTTGCTGCCTTCACTGCAATAGGGCCTCGCTTCATCATTGTTTGCGCCCATTTTCTTGCTTCTGCCAGGGCATTCTCATCTACGAGTTGTTCTACCAGTCCGATACGATATGCTTCTTCCGCGGAGACGAATTCACCGGAGAAAATAAGCTGCTTCGCTTTGCCTGGGCCTACCAGGCGGGCAAGGCGCTGTGTGCCACCGTATCCAGGAATAATGCCCAGCTTTACTTCCGGGAGCCCAAGCTGTGATTTGCGACTGGCAACACGGAAGTCGCATGCCAGTGCCAGCTCCAGCCCTCCACCCAACGCAAACCCGTCAATCGCGGCGATAACGGGCTGCTTCAATTCAGCGATGCGTTGGAAGATTCCCTGTCCCCGTTTGCAAAGTTCAATACCCGCTTCCCGTTTAAGTTCAGGAAACTCCTTAATATCTGCACCGGCAACAAAAGCCTTCTCTCCTGCCCCTGTAATGATGACAACATCACAATCCTCACCGATGCTATGTAGAATCTCATCCATTTGTGCAAAGAACTCTTTGTTTAACGCATTGACTGGTGGAGCATCAACCGTAATTGTGCCTAACCTGTTCTCCAGTTTCCATGTTACCTTCATCGCTTCGCACCTCCGTATTGCATATTCGATTATTTCCTTCTCTATAAATTATTGTAGCAACAATAATGCCAATTCGGATAATTCTTTTTGTTATATCTCCGAAAAACGATGAGATATATAGGGATTTTTCTTTTATCGGTTTCTTTTTATATCTTAAGGAGACAAAAAAACGTTTCTTTAGGATATATTTTTGTTTCTTTAAGATATAACCATTTCTTAAGGATACACATTTTATCTTTAAATCAGAAATTTACCAAATGCCCACTCTACAAGAATCTAGTGAAATAAAAGCCCTAGAAAAAACACTTTATTTGATATTATACTTTTTCAATTTTTGATAGAAAGCTTTACGACTAATGCCAAGCTTTTGAATAGCTTCCGTACGCGTTCGACTTGTTTTCAATACTTCCTCCAGCATTTCTCTCTCCGTTCTCTCAATAATGCCAGGAAGATTCATCTTATTTGTCCTATTCTGCATTGTACCATCTGCGATGCTTTCTTCCCGTTCGGCCCCTTCGCGCACAAAGGAAGGAATATCCTCCGGAACAAAATATGATTTTGAACAGATCGCAATCATTCTCTCAAGTACATTATTCAACTCCCGCACATTACCGGGCCAATCATACCGTTCGAATATCTCGTATACTTCCTGCGTCACAGTTACCTGCTTTTTATAGGTAATACGAAGCTTTCCCAGTATGTTGTTAATTAGAATGGGCAAATCCTGCTTTCGTTCACGTACAGGAGGAATATGGATAGGCACAATATTCAATCGGTAATACAAATCTTCCCGAAACTTCCCCTCCCGAATCAATTCCTGTAGATTTTTATTCGTAGCAGCAATAATGCGCACATCGAGAGGATGAGTAGCCGTTCCCCCTACTTTCATGAATGCTTTCTCCTGTAGCACACGAAGAATTTTCGCTTGCAGGAAGAGGGAAAGCTCTCCGATTTCATCCAAAAACAAAGTGCCGCCATCAGCCAGCTCAAAGAGCCCCTTCTTGCCGCCTTTTCGCGAACCGGTAAACGCTCCTTCCTCAAAACCGAATAGCTCACTTTCGAATAACGATTCTGGCAAGGATGCCATATTAATAGCAACAAACGGTGCCTCTCCTCGCGGGCTGGCCTCGTGTATGGCGCGGGCAAATACTTCTTTTCCGACCCCTGTCTCCCCGTACAATAGCAACGTCGCTTCTGAATCACTTACCTTTTTGGCAACGTTTACCGCCTGCCGCATGCCGGGCGCATGGCTTTCCAAGAGAGAAAAGATTTTTTCATGCAGTTGCTCCTCTAACTTGGTTGAATATGTTTTATACTTGTTTAGCTCTTCCTGTAGTCCATAAAACTCGCTAATATCCTTCATAATAGCAACTGCTCCGATCAGCTCTCCCTTTTCGAGCAGCGGTGTAATATTGGCAAAAATATGGACATTGAGGGAGTGCAAGTAGCTATAATCGTTGATTAGCGGCTGGCCCGTTTTTATAACCTCAAGAATACGGGCTTCAGGCTCAACCTGGCTCAGTTTTCGATTAATGATTTTATGGGTGGGTACACCAAACTGTACGGAGTATGCCGTATTGACATAAACGATAGTACTGTCTTTACTAATGACCAATACCGCATCATGCAGTGATTCCAATATAGATAGCAGATGCTTCTCTAGCTTCACCTTGTTCATCCCTCCCCTTCTCATCTATTGCAAAGAGAGTGCTTCCGCGCCCTACTTACCTAGCTGCTGCAACCGCCACCACAACTACTTCCGCAACTACTTCCTCCGCTATCGTTACAATCGTTATTTGAGCTGCAACTGTTACCTCCACCGGACGTATACGCTGAGCAGCCGGAGCTTGCAGCGCCGGAAGCCGCGGCTTTACTCTGTATTTCCATGCCCAGCATAAATTGTATTTCTCTTTCGAAATCCGTTGTGCTCAACAGCGAATACAGAATGACTACCACCGCTACTTTCTCCAGATTACCATAATGGGTTTTGCTCTTCGCTTTCCTGGCAAAGTCTGATGAATTAGAAGCAGCTTCCTTCAGCATTTCATGCAAACGATCAGCCAAATGACGGGTTGCTTCCGCTACGACTGGATGGTTACGAAATAGCATGGCATGAATATCAGCCTCCCCTCTCTCGCTTAACCTGCGAGCTGTCTCCCGGCTCAGCGGCGAGCGGAAGAAGTTCCCCCATATATCCCAGCTAGCAGACTGCACTTCAAATAACAAACTGTACATTACATCGAAAAGCGCGCGTTCCTCAGAATCTGGTTTACGTTCGATATTCGGCTCATGGTGAATCATCTCACCTGCTACAGATACACAAAGCTTTTCATATTCACGTGTAAACATCAGCATTTCATGCCAGATTTCATCCACATCCTCGCTGTACATCGGCACGGATTTATACAACGACGCCATCAAAAAATACCGTTTCCACTCAAATAAAATCCAACTGTACATTTTTTCCGTCCAATCCGGGTGCTTGGCCATCACTCTCGTCTTAACCAACCGGCCAAATTCGCCATCCATCACGCCATCCAACCGCCCCGCCATTTCATACAACGGAGCATGGGGAAGCAAGCCCAATTGTTTCGGAATCGGCTTTTTAAAACTTTCTGGAACGCTGCGACGCGGAACTTTTATTGTTTCTGATTTTCTTGTTGCCCTTTTGGAATTGCGACTTCGCTTAAGTAATATAAAAAATGCTACTAACAAACATATAATAATTGCCAGGCTCCATTCCATTAGGTTCGCCTCCTCATGTACATAATGTAGTACCTTTATATTTAACTATACGCAAAAATACAAACAAAGTAACAAATGTGTAAAATTCAGAATTAAAGTTCCATTAATTTCTTGAAAGTTGCGCTAGATCATCTTTTATGTTCCCCCTATAATAATATAGTGCAAATGATTGAATAAGGCGGGGAATAGAATGAATCGGTTAAAATCAATATTTACGCTTTTTATGACCATGTCACTAATTGCGTCGGTATATGTTCTTATTTGCCTGGGAATTTCCCGAATTTAAACCCCATACACAAGCCAAGGTGGTTCCATTTGATGGAACCACCTTTTTTAGGCAACCATGAGTTTTCCCTATACCTCTTGTCCAGATTCAGGGGATGCATGCGTAAGCTTTTCCATGATGCGGCGTTTACGATAAAGCATCATGCCTGTTTCAGCCACATTTTCGATTGTAGACTTGTTCAGGTAAGCCCCAAATACAATACCAGCTATAGGCACAATTTGAAATAACTTTTTCCAGCCGAAGTTATCCCGATATGCCAGCACGACCTCGCGCCAACCCTGCAACTGGGACAGCGTATGCGTATTTTTCTGTCCCTCCTCATACGCAGACAATTCATCAATAATCGCTTGCTTACCGACTACATCAGAGGAGGCGAACTGCATGCATTTAACAATAAACAGCCTCTCCTCCCGCTCTTTCGGATCATATCCGTATGCAATAGCAATCTCCTGCAATACCTTCAGTGACAGTCCGAGCAATGCCGGAATATCGACTGCGAGTGTGAAAATCCCCCCGATTCCGGTTGTTGCTCCCTGAAAAATTGCAATCTTTTTACGCGAGTTTTGCAGTTCTTCAGCTACTTTATCCATATCCTGCAGCGGGCGTTCCGCAACATCTCCTATCTGAAGCACTTCCCGCAACACGCTACCGTTCGAAGATTGCATCGGAAAGCGCGCCAATACTTCCCGCTCACTAATGAGATATCTTCCGCCTGTCTGAATATAGCTTCCTACTTCATCCAGCGCCTGACCGATTTTCTCATGTATGAAGGCTGGAGTAATACGATCGAGCAGCGTAAACGGAATACGGCCCAGCTTTTCCCAAAACCATAAATCTTTCTGTTCATTTTCCCACTTTTTCACCTTTTCCAGTTCTTCCTGCAAATAACCACATGTGTCCATACGCTCTACTCCTCTTCATTTATGTTTTTACAGCGAGAAGTTCCTTTCCTTACCACGAAACAGTTTTCGGAATAACGAAGCGCCAAACGCCTTAACCGAAAAGCCAGGACCTTGCTGTTTTACATACCGCTTCTTCACAAACTCAATTACCGGACGCGGAATTTTCTTGCGAGAAATAAAGCGGTAGAACAGCCGGTATCCTTCTTTCAGGTGCTCCCAACGTCTGTCATTTCCCTCCCTTACATATTCCGACACATCGATAAGCCGTATACCGGTATCCTGAAGAATAATATTTTTCAAGTGAATATCCCTCGGATTCAGTCCTCGTTGACGTGCGTATTGGATCGCCTTATCCACCTGTTTGACAGCGCTTCTCGGAATATATATCCCTTGAATAAGGCAATCATACAGATTCGTTCCCTGTTCATAGCTCAGTACAATAAAGTTGGTTCCTTTACCATAAAAATGAGGGAAGTATGGATTCTCACCCAACGTCCGGTAGGCTTTCTCTTCATTCTCCAATTTCTTTTCCCTTCCCGGAGCGTACACCTTGTACGCATAAAGCGGATATTCCATATGCACGAAAACTGCCGCATCCGTACCGATTCCTACACATGTTATCCCCTCCGGTACATATACGACATGTACCAATTCATTGTCGCCGACCGCTGTAATCTTCACCTGTTCCATGAGCGGAACAATCTGCTTCCAGGTCATCGTTCACAACCTTTCTTTCCACATTTTGTAATATAATTAACAAAAAAAGACCTTCACACACCTCCAGAAAAATCTGAAAGAATGTGAAGGTCTTGCTTACCCTACGTAAAAATATGGGCTCAGCATACCGAGCGGGAACATGCCGCTGTATTGACGATATGCTGACCGGCGCATGTCCGGTAGCTACTCCCCTTATATGCGAGGCATCCATGTCCTCATATTGTACCTATACTCATTATATTATACCTGTCGGAAAAATGAAAAGTGAAATTTGTTGCATTTGACTTAAGGCCGACTTCCTTCTCCGTCTTGGGACGTAGTGAAAATCAAACGACCGCCCGTTATGCGAAGATTCTAGCCAGGATATTATATAGACAAGAGCAGAACACGCAAAACAAAAAGAAAAAGGAGGCATGTACATGAGGAAGAAAGGCTCCTACCTCTTCGGAATGGGGATGGTGGGCATAGGTTCAGTTATGATGTTAGGCATTTTAAACCTCGGATTTCTCATCCCACTGTTTATCGCCGGGCTCTTCATCTATGTAGGCTGGAATATCATTAAGAGAGCACAAGGAGAGAGACCGACGCAACCGCCATCGAACCCATTTCATGATATGATGCCACACCATCCATTCGAAACCAAGACGACACATCATGCCGATGAAATTGATTTATGGGAAAAAGAAATGAATCAAGGAGGGACAAGCCGATGAGCCTGTTCAAACGCGTACGTGATATTACAACAGCGACAATGCACCAAGTACTTGATCATGTGGAAGATCCGGTAGCGATGCTTAATCAGTATATGAGAGATATGGAAAGTGAAATTTCAAAAGCAGAGCTTGCTATCGCCCGTCAAATTGCGGTCGAAAAGAAATGGAAGATGATGCTTGAGGAAACCGAAGCCCGTAGCGAAAAACGGGAACGCCAGGCACGTCTAGCAGTAGAATCCGGGGATGAATCAATTGCCCGGCGCGCATTGGAAGACAAGCTCATCTGCGATAGCAAAAAAGAAGAGTACCAGCAGCAATATGAGAGCGCACGTCAGCAAACCATTCTGTTACGTGAACAGCTGCAAGAGCTAAAAGATAAATTCTATGAAATGCGAAATAAAAAAGCAACCCTGCTGGCCCGTGCCAATGCAGCGCGTGCAAGCAAACAGATGAATTACGCTTTGTATTCTATCGATACGGAGAACGCCGCCAAAGGCTTTTCTCGCATCGAAGAACGGGTAATGATGATGGAAACAGAGGCGGAAGCAACCCGCTATATGCGTCCTACATATCGTTCCCTAGAAGAGCAAATGCGGAACGAGGAACGAAATGTAAAGGTAGAAGAAGCCCTACAGCAATTAAAGGCAGAGCGGCAATAGCTTTTACGCCTATACTAAATCTTCTGCCTCGCAATCTCTCAATTCCCCTCGCATGAAAAAACTGTCGCGAAGAAATCTCCGCGACAGTTTTTCTATCTGTCTGCCTATCGGCCGTTTACAGCATCTTTTAATGCTTTACCTGGTGAGAATGCAGGCACTTTCGTAGCTGCGATTTCAATTTCTTCTCCTGTTTGCGGATTACGTCCTTTACGAGCCGCACGCTCACGGCTTTCAAAGTTACCAAACCCGATAAGCTGAACTTTCTCACCTGACTTGAGCGCTTCCGAAATAGAACTCAGAATCGCATCAACAGCTTGAGATGCTTGCTTCTTTGTCATTTCCGCATTTTCGGCTACTTTTTCAACTAGTTCTGTTTTATTCATATGTATCCTCCTTTAAGCAGTGGAATCTCTTATTCTAATACCCATTCTTCCAAAATGCTAGCCATTTTAAACATTATTATAAAAGAGAAAGAACTTTTTTTCTTTATTTTTCGTTCTTTATGATGCTAAAGCCTTCCATCAAAAGCCAATAATAGATGCCATGCTTCAATGTAGAAAAGCATGCTATCCCTTCTGGATCAAAAGCAAAATGCACGAGCTGTACGCCAAGTGACGGAGAAATTCCCACCAAAATCACCGAGGCTCCAATTAGCCGAACCGCATTTGTTAAACGGTCTAACATATGAATATAATAGTCATTCCATTCTGTCAAGACCGCAACACCCAAAACCATAAATTTGGCCTGATACTGCTTTGCTATTTCAAGTGTCCTAATAATTAATTCTTCTGCCCTTCTATCATCATACTTGCCAATGAGCAGAATAACAATAATATTTTCCAAAACAGGAATAATAGGATTCAATGCCCCCGTTATTTTTTATCGATAATTATACTGGATACTAATAGGGAAGAAACGCCTCCAGCTTTCCTTCCCTGCTCCACAAGCTCATGCAATATATTATTTATCCGGGGCTGGAATAATAATGGTGCTTACGTTTCTCGCTCTGCGCCCTTCACCCGGCTTTTTATCCATTGCTTTTTTATATACAGCAACTAAATCCTGAAGAAATTCCTGAAATTCCTCATCGGTCAGATGCATATTTGCCTGCCGATACATCACTCCATCTTTTATCATGTCTAATTGATTTTGAGCAAGGTACCTGCCGTAATCGCCCATTAATACAGCAAGAAATGTGGTGAAATATTTCATATGATCATCGCGCGACGCGTTGGCCATATCCTCTGGAGTCAGGTTGGCCCCCTGCGCTTCCAATGCATATACTTTCTCTATCGCACCTCGAATCTGACGCTGTTCGACAATGGTGAGAATCCCGCCTTTTAATAATTTATTAAGATGGCGGTAAAGGGTAGCCTGCGGAATGTCAGGCAGCCTTTCAGCAATCTTCTGTACCGTCTGGGAGCCATGGGAAGCCATTGTCTGAATGATTCTCATACGCACCGGGTGCAGCAGCAAATCAGCTTTAGATTCTTTCATAACCATTCATTCTCCATTTATTATCATTTTCGATAACAATCGTATTTATATTTTTTGTTTTTGTCAATGACATTTTACTGAATCCGCTTCAATGGAATGTCGGGACAGGCCCTTTTTTCATACACTATCAGGGAACAAAGGAACCTTGAAGAAGAGAGGGAGAAAGTCATGGCAAAGGCGAACAAAAAACCGGGGAACAAAAAACCAACCAACAGGGGCAAATATCAAATATCACCCGATGAACGCAATCGTTTCAATATGAAAGTAGTGACCGTTGATAAATGTATCGTATGCAAACAACAATGTGAACGCGGTCTGGCCTATATTAAGAAAATGGCCGAACCCGGAGCAGTCGGATTCGGCGTACCTTGTATTCTAACCAAAGGAAAAGCGTACAAATAGGGAAAACAACGGTACAAAAATGAAGGCCCCCATATTTTTGTACCGGATTCTCCCCGAAGAAGTGGCCTATTCACTCACCTTTTCTGTGACAAGACAGGCAATCAGCGATTCAAGTGTCGGGGATGCTGCCTGTTCTGCTAAATAACCGGCTGCCTGGATAGCTTCGGCTGTCCTGTCGCCCATACAAACAAGCGAGGCTGTAGAAAGTATATCATGAGGCTCTATTTCTGCGCGTTCTAAGTACCGAATCAGTATATCTACAGAAGCTGCACTTGGAAAGACTATCGTATCGATTGATGCTCCACGAAGCAGTCGCACCATATTAGCATTGTATTCCCGACATTCTTTCTTATCGTATAACGCCAGCAAGTCACAGGCGCCCCATTCCCTCTCATATTGCTTCCGGTTCTCCAGGATACTGGATTCTCCGATGATCAACCACTTATTCGAAGCGGAGAAGGGTTCCACAGTTTTCGAAGCAAAGCCCATTTCCTGCAGCTTTCGTCCCGTCCGCCGAGAGAGTGTATAAAATGTAGCCTTAAGCTCCCGAATATCCCTGCCGTTTCGCCGATATACCGCAAAAAAGAAAGCGGCGCTCTCCGGGGAAGTAAACAAAATTCTTTCGTATTCGACGCTTCGGACCATCATTTCTGCTGTTGATTCATCACTTCGTTCACATACAGAAAAGTACGGATATTCAATAACATCTGCCCCTCTATCAGAAAGCGCATCTGCCAGATTCCCCTGCTCTCCTCCGGTACGTGCTACTAGAATACGGCGGCCGAATAGTGGCTTATTCTCGAACCAACGGATTTGATCCCGTAAGGCGACAATATCGCCCACAAGCGTAATAGCAGGGTTCTCCAGGCCTATTTCCTCAACCTTGTGTACAATCGTCTCAAGCGTTCCCTGCACGGTCTGTTGTCCACCCATCGTTCCCCATCGCACTAATGCAACCGGAGTTTGCGGATGACGGCCATGCTGAATAAGGCTATCACATATATACCGTAAGTTCTTGACGCCCATATAAAACGCAAGCGTGTCAATCCCGCCGAGCGACATCCAATCTACAGAAGGCTTTCCATCCGATGTTTTGGCATGTCCGGTCACTACGGCAAAGCTTGTGCCGTACTCTCTGTGTGTTACTGGTATACCGGCATACGCCGGGGCAGCAATGCCCGCTGTAATGCCTGGAACAATCTCATATTCAATCCCGTGGCTGACCAATTCCGCTGCTTCTTCTCCTACACGACCGAATACGGAAGGATCGCCGCCTTTCAGACGTACCACTTGCCTTCCTTCCCGCGCCTTGCGTACAAGAAGTTCATTGATGGCCTCCTGACGCAGCGTATGATGCTTAGGAAATTTGCCGCAGAAAATGAATTCTGCATCCGGCTTGGCAAACCGCAGCAGACGGGGATTGGCGAGACGATCATAGACAATTGTATCAGCCCTGCGGAGACACTCCAGACCACGTACTGTAATTAATTTTTCATCACCTGGTCCTGCTCCGACCAGATATACTTTACCTGTGCTCATTGGCCTCCTCCTTTACTTGCGGATGATGCCGTACGCTTCTCCTGATAGGCAAGACAGGCATCTATCCAATGTTCCACAACTAAAGGGGCAGAAGCGAAATGAAGATGTGTATAACCCGCTACTACATTCTCACATAGCACACCTTCCTGCTTCTTGCCAAATCGACTCTGTACCTCATAAGCGTGCGGTAGCTCTTCATCCGGCTCAAACGTCGAATAATGAAATTCATGACCGCGTGCCGTCTCGCCTTCATGTAGCAGAAAGTTCCCTTCCATCCCATACGCCTCTCGATATCCAAGCGCCGCCCGTTTCGTCTGCATACGTGTGCGTCCAGATATGATGCCGACCATCGGGTAACGCTGGCCATCAGTCGTAATAATTTCATCCGTCAGGAACATAAAGCCCCCGCATTCTGCGAACGTAGGCACTCCATTCTCAATTGCCCTGCGCACCGAGGCGCGGCTTTCCTCTGCCTCTGCCAGCTCCGCTGCGAATTCTTCCGGGAATCCTCCGCCAATATATAGCCCGTCTATCCCGTCAGGCACGGATTCTCCAGCCAGCGGACTAAAGAATACACATTCTGCGCCTGCTTCCGCAAGCATTTCGAGATTCTCCGGGTAGTAGAAATTAAATGCCGCATCCTTTGCTACTGCGATACGTACGGTTGGCTTACGTTTTTTCGCCGCAGGAAATAAGTGAGACGCACTCTCATCCAATCGGAGCGGTGGAGCTTCAGCTAAGGCAAGCAATCGGTCTATGTCAATGCGCTGCGCCACCATCTCACCTAATTGCTCGAATAACGGCTCCAGTTCTCCTCGCTCTACAGCTGGCAGAAGGCCTAGGTGACGCTCTGGAATTCGAATCTCCTGTGTACGTACAAGCGTACCTAACAATGGAATGCCGCACTCCTTCTCTACCGCCTGCCGAATCAGCTCACCATGCCCTTCGCTTCCCGCATGGTTGGCAATCACACCCACAATAGGCACGTTCGGATTCAATACCTGAAATCCCTTTACGACCGCCGCCGCACTGCGCGCCATACTATGCACGTTTACAACAAGCACAACCGGTGTTTGTGTTAGCAAACTGATTTCAGCCGTACTTCCGTTATCTTCTACCGGGCTTTTTCCATCATATAGACCCATAACACCCTCTATTATAGAAATATCCGCATCGGCACTTGCGCGGGACAGCACGCCACGTACAACATCCTCCGTAAGCATCCAGCTATCCAAATTGCGCGAGGGACGGCCGGTAATGGCTGTGTGATATGCTGGGTCAATATAATCTGGTCCGCACTTAAATCCTTGTACGACCAAGCCTTTTTTTCTGAATGCCGCCATAAGGCCGATAGTAACCGTCGTTTTTCCCGCACCGCTTCCCGTTCCGGCAACGATGATTCGTTTGCTGCCCATATCCACTCCTCCTTCACACGCTATGCGAGTACGCCAACTGAAATGGTCACGTTGCCTGACTTGCGCTTCGTTAGGGCAAGCTTCTTAAGCCCGCTATAACGTTTGCAGGCCGGTTCACTTACGCCGTATGCACCTGTGAACTTAAATACCGTGTCCGACGGCTCTTCTATGTTCATCTCGTTCAATTCTTGCGGTGTATAACAAACGAATTCCCATCCGTACTTTCTGCATACTGCAAGCAAGCCTTCTTCGTCCTTCTTTATATCAATCGTCCCAACTGCTTTTACGCTCTGAAAAGAAAATCCAAGTCCATCAAGCGTCTCCCGAATGACATTCTCAATTTCTTCCGCGGATGTTCCTCGATTGCATCCAATACCAAGTGCAATGACTTTAGGCCGATAAAGGACGCCATTGTCCAAAATCGGCATTTCCTCTGCTCGCAACTGCCGGTGTGTCACCACGAGTGCCGCATTCGGAGACGCAGTCATTGCCGCTTCAATAGAATCGTAAATCCTTAACGTTGAAGGCATCGGCGTGTCATGCATCCACCAATCTTTTTCGCCTGATTCCTGTACAATTGCCACGTGCTCTTCGTTGACCACGGAGGCGCTGACCGGTGTCAGCTTCTTTTCGGACATCGGGTCCCAAGTCCAGCCGAATCTGCGGCCGAATAAGTCTACCGGGATCGTCTTCTGTACATCAGATGCAGTCGTAATGATCGGTTGTGCACCCAGCAAAGCAGCTACTTCTCTCGTCAATTCATTGGCTCCGCCCAAGTGCCCTGATAGTACGCTGATAGCATGATGTCCCCTGTCATCAACGACGACGACGCCCGGATCGGTCTTCTTATCTTTCAATACGGGAGCAATCATACGTACGACTGCGCCAAGGGAAATAAATAGGATGAGACCGTCATACGCAGGAAACAATGCGGGAAACAATAGCCGTACCGAACCGGTAAACAGTTGAATTCCCAGCTCCTCTTCATCGCCACGGGCGAATTTGTTCATATAATATACATCCGCGTCGGGAAATTTCTTCATAAGCGAACGCACCATCTCCACACCGTGTTTTGTAATCGCAACAATCGCATACCGTCCCGTCTGACGAATGTCTGGGACGATACCCTCCGTCAGTTCGATTACAGTCGTCTCTGTGCGGTTCATGATGTAATACCTCTCCGGAAGCGATGGGTAAATTCCTTATCATATAGCTTGGAGCGGAATTCGTCCCGATTCGTAATGTCCGGGTCCAATGCCCAGCCAGCAAGAATCATCGCATGTGAACGAATATTGTGTGCACGCATATCTTCTCCCAATGTCTCCAACGTAGAACGCACAATCTTCTGATCCGGCCAGCTAGCTCGATATACGACCGCTACCGGTGTATCCGGCCTCCATCCCGCCGATAAGAATTCGTCCACTACTTTCTTAACAAGTGTAGCACTCAAAAACAAAGCGACAGTACAATGGTGCGAAGCAAGATCATGCAGCTTTTCCCGCTCCGGTACCGGCGTCCTTCCTTCCGCACGCGTAAGAATCAGCGTCTGTGTCAAGTCCGGCACAGTTAGTTCTGCACCAACTGCTGCTGCCGCTGCAAAAACGGAACTAACGCCCGGCACAATCTCATATTCGACTCCGTTCTTCTTCAAAAGAACCATCTGCTCCAGAATGGCCCCATATACCGCCGGATCACCCGTATGAACACGGACGACACGCTTGCCCTGTTTCACCCGGTCAACCATGATATCGACCATTTCTTCAAGGTTCATGCCAGCTGTTTTCAATACTTCTGCCCCCGGCTTTGCCTTGGCAACCAATTCTTCATTTACAAGAGAATCGGTCCATAATACGACTTCCGCCTCCTGAAGAAGCTTGAGCCCTTTTACTGTAATTAAGTCCGGGTCGCCCGGTCCGGCTCCGATAATGTATACCTTCATTATTTTCTCACCACCATGAGTGTTAAGTATTCAAGATCCAGCCCTTTTAAATCTGCAACATTCGGCCAAACGACCTCCTCACCCGACGTAACCTTGGTCACAACGGACGCCTTGTTGAGCAAATCAAGCTCAGCAAGCACATCGATCATCAAATCAATCACTTTAGCAACCTTCAAAAATACAACACAATCGTGATTTAATAATGCCTGTCGCATCTGCTCCCGATCGTCTGTTGCTGGAATGACGGCGACATGCTCGTCCCCGTCTGCCAATGGCAGGCCCAGACGTGAAGCAACACCGTTTACAGAAGAGATACCCGGGATGGATACGATTTGAATGTCAGGATGCTTTTCCTGCATGAGACGCATCATATGAATGAACGTACTATACAGCATCGGATCACCTTCAGTAATGAACGCAACATCCCGTCCCTGTGCCAGCCGTTCGTACACCTCACTCACAGTCTGGTTCCACTCCCGCTCCAGAATCGCTTTATCCTTTGTCATCGGAAATACGAGCCCTAGCATCTCCTTATCCCGTTGATCGATATACTGCTCGGCAATCGCATACGCGTAGCTTTTGCTTCCCTTTCGTTTACGCGGATAGGCAATAACCGGAGATTCTTTCATAATCCGGTAGGCTTTCACAGTTACAAGTTCCGGGTCGCCCGGTCCCACCCCTACGCCATACAAGGTCCCTGTTGTCATCTAGCTCTCCTCCTTATGCTTCGCTGTAATGATATAGATAGGGTTCAATCCTTCGAACCGGTTCATATGTAAGATAGGTTTGCTGCGCGAAATTTGAGCCAGCGTTACGGACGTATCAAAGCCTTCTGCTGCAAACGCCTGCATGGCTTCATACAGCGTCTCAATCGTTGCCGCATTCAGCACGATGCGTCCGCCCGGCTTCAGCCGTGTACAACAAATATGCAGTAAATCCTTCATCTCCCCGCCGCTGCCGCCAATAAATACGGCGTTAGGGTCTGCAAATTCTTCTAGCCCAGCAGGTGCACGTCCATGCACAACAGTGAAATCGGTGCGGAATTTCTTCATGTTCTCCTGGCAGTTGGCAAGATCGCCCTCGTTCTTCTCAATAGCATACACTTCGCCTTCCCGGCAAATGCGGGCAGCTTCAATCGCCATCGATCCGGTACATGTACCAATGTCCCATACAATGCTGTCAGGTTTTAATTCAAGCGCCGCCAAGCTCAATACGCGAACTTCCCGTTTCGTAATCAGGCCTTTATCCGGCTTGCGCTGGGAAAATTCACCATCCGCAATGCCCAGCGGCCAGACAGGCCCTACCTGCTGCTGTTTCAGTATGACCAAATTTAAAGACGAACACTCCGTATCCGCCATCTCCTCAAGCGTCATCCAACGAGTTCTTTCTTCGGTTCCGCCGAGATTCTCCGCTACAAACGCTTCATATTCGGTCATGCCGAAAGAGAGAAGATAGCGGGCAATTGCCGCCGGATCGTTCTCTGCGTCCGTCAACAGACATACTTTTGAGCGTCCGTCAATTTTTTGTGCCAATCCTTTCATGCTGCGTCCATGAACGCTCAGGAATGCAGCATCCTGCCAGCTCTCTCCCATTTTGGCAAACGCCTGTTGAATAGAGCTGATACCAGGATAGATTTCAACGGGCAGCTTTTTGGCAAGATACGAACCAATCCCGTAAAATAAAGGATCTCCTGACGCCAGTACGACTGTTTTTTTGCCGGATTCGGCAATTTTGGTCACAAGGGCTCCAAGTCCGCCTTTGATCTGCAATGTTTCTCCTTGATATTCAGGGAAAAAGCCAAGATGCCGCTCGCCGCCGACGAGCAATTCGCTCTCTTCCACCCACTGCTGATAGAGGGGGAGCAGGCTTTCCGCTCCGTTATCTCCGATGCCGATTACTTTGACAGCATTCTGCAATCCACTCTCTCCCTTCCCAGAATCTCGCTTTTCATTGTAATAATTGTTGTATCTATTTCTGCATCGCCGCCCATTTCTTTCAGACCTGACTCGCATACGTGACGGCACAGTACCGTAAAAAACGCGCCATACCCATGCTCATGCATCAAATCACCGACCTGGGAAGCCGTATTCGCCTCCCGAACCTGTGCGATAATGTCTTCAGGTACGCCTGCTTCTTCTGCGACTGTAGCCAGAAAACCAAAATCTACAGGAGCGCTTTTGGAGTGCACCATCATGACGCCTTGCGCCACTTTGGAAAACTTGCCCATCATGCCGACGAGGCCGACACGTTTAATTCCGTATTTCTTGCACATTTTCAATGTGAATCCGACGAAGTCGCCCATCTCGATAAATGCTTCTTCCGGGTAGCCTTCATACAATTTCATGGCGAATTTTTCACTACGTCCTCCTGTCGTGGCAATAAGGTGGTCGCATCCGCTTTCTACTGCTACGCTAATTGCCTGAGCGATACTCGCTTTAAACGCCGCAGTCGAAAAAGGGACAACCGTGCCACGCGTGCCAAGTATAGAAATACCGCCGATAATACCCAGCCGGGCATTCAGCGTCTTCTTGGCGATCTCCTCGCCGTCGGGAACGGAAATGACGACATGGACACCTTGCCGTACTCCATATTGATTCATCACTTCCTGTACTGTCTCCATAATCATGCGACGCGGCACGGGGTTAATCGCCGCTTCGCCAACGGGTACAGGCAGACCAGGCTTCGTAACGCGCCCGACGCCTGTACCGCCATCCAACGTAATGCCGGGCTCTTCCTTCCAGCATACTGTCGAGATGATGCGTGCCTTGTGGGTCGCATCCGGGTCATCCCCTGCATCTTTAATGACTTGCGCCTCAGCGCTTGTCTCGCTGTAGGCCACACTATCCATATGAAAGGTGACCCTATCCCCGATTGGAAGGAGGATTTCCGCAGCCACTACCGATTCTTGACGGATAAGCGAAAGCAAGGCGGCCTTTGTAGCCGCCGTTGCATTCGATCCTGTTGTATAACCATGACGCATCGGTTTTTCTTCGCCCACCATGCCGATTACCCCCGATTCTCGGCCATAATCGACAACGCATTCACCGCCGCTACTACGACCGTGCTTCCTCCTTTACGTCCTACATTCGTAATGAAAGGAATGTCAAGCTTCGCAAGCTCTTCTTTCGATTCAGCCGCCGATACAAATCCGACAGGCATACCGATGATAAGTCCAGGTTTAGCTATTCCTTCTTTTACCAAACGAATTAATTCAAGCAACGCTGTGGGCGCATTCCCGATTGCAAAAATACCACCATCTGCTTCCCGAATCGCTTTGCGGGTCGCCACGATAGCACGGGTCGTATTCAAGCGTTTCGCTTCTTCCATTACATCCGGGTCAGAGATGTAAACATGAACGCTGCCTCCGAATTTCTCAAGGCGCGGCTTGCTAATGCCGACCTGTACCATCTGTACATCCGCCACAAGCTTCCGTCCTTCACGGATAGCTTGAATACCTGCCTCGATCGCGTTTGGATGAAAAAGCATACTGCGACCAAGCTCAAAGTCAGCAGATGCGTGAATGACCCGTTGAACAACAGGGTATTGATCCTCAGTAAATGGATGTTCCCCTATCTCTTCCGTAATTATTTCAAAGCTTTTTCCTTCAATTTCCTGTGGCTGTACAGTTAACGGCTTAAATTCAGTGTGGAATTCCATCGGTTTGTTCCTCCTCCAGTTTTTCTTTTAACGCTTGTATTACTTGATCAAATTCGGAAAACACAGTACCATATTCGATTTTAGGACGCGCGATCATAACCGTTGGAATACCAAGCTCCAACGCAGCTTCCAGCTTTTCATCCACCGATCCGACTTTTCCGCTTTCCTTCGTAATCATCAGCGTGACGCCGTATTGCTTGTACAATGCGGCATTCAACTCTTTTGAGAAAGGTCCCTGAATGGCAACAATGTTTTTTTGCTCAACGCCCAACTGCTCGCATTTTTCCATGTTATCTTTACGGGGCAGCATACGCGCAATCAATCGTATATCAGGAAGGTTGATTAACTTCTCGGTAAAAACCTGCAATGTCTTACTGCCGGTCGTCAGCATGACCACGCCTTTGTGCTCTGCTGCCACCGCGGCCGCTTCCGCATAATCGTCTACCATCGTAATAAGCGGATGCGGCTTTTCTTCCATCGATGCACGTTCATAACGAATATACGGAACTTCGGCCAATCTCGCGCCCGAAAGTGCATTGCGGGAAGCTTCTTCTGCAAATGGATGACTTGCATCGATAACCGCTTGAAAATGCTGCTCCTTGATGAGTTTGCGGATCTCTTCTGCATCCATTCGCCCGACGCGTACAGGCAGTCCCGCTTCCTCCATGCTTTTTGCCGCACTCTCGGTAACGACGGTCGTCAGCAGCGGATAGCCCTCCTGCTGCACCAGCATTGCCAGTTCTCTCGCATCACTCGTGCCTGCAAGAATTAGAATCATGTTTACACCCTTTCCTTTTCTTCATGATGGTGGTGATCATGATGTGTATGATCATACTCGTGATGGTGCGAATGTCCGTGATGGTGATGGTGATCATGGTGATGATCGTGATCATGATGCAAATCCATATGTTCGACCGCGAACAGTCTGTATTGACACGTATCACAGTTCATCTTCACTTCATCCTGCAGCGCTTCCTCCACACGATCAAGGAAAATCGTTCTTAATCCAGGATGAAAACCGATATAATCTGTCATCATGAATTCACGCTCAGGGTACTCGGTACGGAATTGCTCTAGCTTGTCATCCATCCGTTTCATTAAGATTCCAGTAAATAGCAAATACGGGATGAGCACAACCTTTTTGGCCCCTAGTGACAGGCAACGTGCAATCCCTTCCTCTACAGAAGGCTGGGTTACCCCGATGAAACAGGTCTCTACCCATTTCACATGAAGACGCTCCCACAGCATTCTGGAAAGCTTGCATACATCACTGTTAGCATCCGGATCGCTGCTGCCGCGTCCGACCACCAGGATGGCTGTATCTTCTGCTTCTTCTTCTATATCCAATCCCGCTTCTGTCAAACGGAAGCTAAGGATACGAAACATTTCATCATGGATTCCTATCGGACGCCCATAAATAAACTGGACATGCGGGTATCTTGTCCGCGCTTCATCAATTGCCGCAGGGATGTGTATTTTCGAATGTCCGGCTGCGAACAGCATCATCGGAATGACAGCAACCTGCGTGGCTCCTCGCTCTACACATGCCGTAAGCCCTTGAATCATATCCGGTGCTTCGAATTCTAGGAAGCACGTCTCAATAATAGGAACTGTCATCATTTCCTTTATTCCATCCACAAACCGCACGATTTCTTCGTTTCCTTGCGGGTCCCGGCTTCCATGCCCCACAAACAGCACTGCTTGCATGCGATACAACGCCTCCTTTTATGTATTCGTATATTTCTAATCTCCGCAGACTGCATCGACTAGAACTTGAACCGGTGCATCCCGGTGTTCAAATCCTTCAATCTCTTTTATACGCTTGAAAAATTTATGGAAGCGCTCGTTCGGATGTCCTTCTTCCTTATACTTTTGAACAATTCGCTCCAGCAGGCCGACAATCTCTGCTGGTTCAATTCCTTCCGCTACCGGCTGACCTACATGGGCGTTGCGGCCGATCGACTTCGCTCCAAGGAATAAATCAAATTTGCCTTTCCTGAATACGATCCCGATATCTTCCGTTACAGCACCGTAACATGCCATACCACAGCCATTAAAGCCGATTTTCATCTCTTTCGGCACATTCAATCCACCTAACAGTTCTTGTATACGCTCTGCATACGGAATCGAATCCGTTTTCTCCCCATCACAAAAATCACAAGCTTTGATCGTAACGACGTCTCCGATTGGTTGCACCAGCAGGCCTGCCTCTGTGAGCTTTTGCGTGATCTGTTCAGGGTTTGTCGTCGGTACGCTGACAAGTATCTGATGATGCGGCGTATACTCCATGGAACCTTCCTCACCAACAATCTCTGCCAGTACGAGCATTTGCTGCGCACTCAGCTTCTTGTTAGCAACCCCTGGCGAGACGGCAAATTCAAAAATCGCTTCTTGTACAAATCCCGCATCAGCCAGCGGAGACGGATCTGGTGAAGTACCATGCAAGCGGCTTAACGCTTCTTCCGCCAAATCCCATGATGATACCGAAGACGGCTTTTGTTCCGGCACAACGCTATGCAGCGCCCACGGCTCATTTTCTTCCCGCAAACGCTGATGAGGAGCCAGCTTTTGTTTTTCCGCATTCAGCGTATATTTGCGTTGGTAACCACGCGGGGTAATCATTTTGCCATCATACAGCCGGGTCGAATTATTACCGATAATGACGGTTGTCAGCATCCCGATTTCATGATCCAGCATATGAGCAAGATCTGTAATAATCACCGTTTGGCGATCACGATATGCGCTTTTTACCAATCCGACCGGTGTGTCTGGTGAGCGGTACTTCAATAGAATCCGCTGTGTTTCTTCAATTTGTCGCGTTCGGCGACCGCTCTTCGGATTGTACAGCGCAATAACAAAATCAGCCTGGCCCGCTGCCTCTACCCGCTTGGCAATCAACTCCCACGGGGTCAAATGGTCACTCAGGCTAATCGTACAGGAATCATGCATAATCGGTGCTCCCAGCAAAGATGCACATGAATTAATCGCTGAAATGCCGGGAATAACTTCTACGCCAATGCCTTCCTTCTCCGTCCATCCTTGTTCCATCAGCACTTCATATACAAGTCCGGCCATGCCGTATACGCCTGCATCACCGCTGGAGATCACGCCGACCGTCTTGCCTTTTTTCGCCTGACGGACCGCTTCCTGTGCCCGTCCGACCTCCTCTGTCATCCCTGCCTGAATAACCGTCTGCTCTTCCCGTAAAAGACCGCGTATCAAATCAACATAAGTGGTATATCCAAGGATAACCTCGCACTCCTCAATTGCCTCGCGGGCCCGTTGCGTAATATGGTCGAAGCTTCCTGGTCCGAATCCAATAATTAACACTTTTCCGATTTTTTCATTCATGAGATTCACCTCATTTTTCGTTTGTTCTCTATCACATAGCGCTCCAGCCGACTTTTCAATTCCAGCGCTGTACGGGGCCGCTCCGTTACATCAGGCAACAAGGAAGGTCCTAACGCGTCCCATACATCGAACAACAACGGTACACCTAGGCGCATCTCTGCCAGCATTTCACGCTTCGCAAATACTTCATCCGGTGTGCCTTCCAGCACTAATCGTCCCTCGTGCATCACAAACACCCAGTCCGACCACTCATAAGCCAGGTCAATATCATGTGTCGCCATCAGCATCGTTGTACCTTCTTCCTGATGAATCGCTTCCAATTCTTCTAACAATCGGTGCGTATGCAGACGATCAAGATACGCGGTCGGTTCATCCAGCAACAGCAACTCCGGCCTTAATACCATCACACCTGCAAGTGCTACCCGTTTTTTCTGACCCAGGCTTAAATGGTGCACGGGCCTCTCCCGCAAATCATCGAGACCAAACCGCGCCAATGTACTCTGTACCTTACGTACCGCCTCTGCTTCCAGCATTCCGGCATTGCACAAACCGTATGATACGTCTTCCTCTACCGTACTTGCAATCAATTGCTGCTCCGGGTCCTGAAATACTAATCCGACACGCCGTCGCAATTCAGCCAGGGATGCACGATTGTACGTATACGGCTCCCCATTCCAATTAAGCGTTCCGCTATGTGGACGGTAAATCCCATTCATATGCAGGAACAACGTCGACTTACCACATCCATTATGGCCAAGCAGTGCACAGCGCTTTCCCTTCGGAATCCGCATGGTAATTCCGTCTAATGCCGATTTGGTGCTTCCGGGATACGTATACGATACCTCCTCCATCTCTACCAACCACACGAATCTATCACCTTCCTGTCCACCATTCAAAAGTCACCAGCAACACAGATCCGACAATGGCTTCTGTTGCATACCGTTTCGATATAGATACCGGTACCTGCGAGATGACACGCAACTCTCCTTCAAAGCCTCGTGCCGCAAGCCCGATGGACAGTTGCTGGTAGCGCTGCAGCGTGCGGGTAAAGAGCCGGGTTACCAGCCTACCGGCGTCCCGCATTTTCCCTGTAAAGCCTCGACCGCCACCCCGTGCCTGCTGGGCTGTCCAGAGCTGCCCTACCGTCTCCAAAAATACGAATACAAACCGGTACATCACAAGCAACAAATCCGTCAAAATCTCTGGAATGCCGATTCGCCGCAAAACAGCCAGCATCTCGGTAAACGGTACGGTCAGCAGAATAAAGTATAAGCAAGATACCGAAGAAAGCGAACGAAGCAGCAGGATACCTGCTGCCTTTACGCCATTCATACTCACATATAAATACCAAGTGCCTGCAACAAAATGAAAGATTGCAGGCTCTGCAGGCGGATGATGAGAGATCTCCAGCATAATCGGGGGAAGACTAAGCGCCAAAAATACACCTATCGCCCCGATTAAACTCATATACGTACGAACCGGAACATTCGCATAGCCAACAATCCAGATGCTCATCCATACGAATACAGCAACATGTGCAGGCGTGTGCGCCAGCAGCACAAATGCAAGCATCCCCAGGCCAAACAATAGCTTCTGTCCCGGGGAAATGTGACGAAGGCGGTTCGTGTACGCAATCGTGTCAAGCTGAATGCTCATCCGAACGTTCCCGTTTCGTGGACCGCGCCTTATAGTAGCCGATAGCGTAGCCAATAACTCCGGCACCAAGCGCCGCCTGAAGCGCAAACAGCAGGCTCTCCGTCTCGCCGCCCGGCGGCTCCATCAGCGGCTGAAACCATGGCTCATAACCCGGCGCCACCTCCGTAATCGCTTCTTCCGCTGCTCCATCCGCACCGCCAAATTCCGAGTCCTTCACGATAATCAGCGGAAATACGACAAGCGCAACCACTGCCAGCACAATCAAAACATTCAGCCAACCCTTTGGTTTATTCATCGCTATGCTCCCCGTTTTATAGATTGAAGCTGCGCCATTTCCTGTCCATTATAGGCGACCAGCCAGTTCCACACTAATACTGTCAGCAATCCTTCGCTAATCGCAAGCGGAACCTGTGTTACCGCAAAAATCCCAGCAAATTTTATAAAGGACGCTGCTATACCGCCGCTTGCCGCAGGAAAAGCCAGCGCAAGCTGAAGGGAGGTTACAACATATGTAGCCATATCAGCCAGAGCCGCCGCCAGAAAAATAGCCAGCCGCTGCCTGCCTGTAGGAATGATTGCTCGATACACCCCATATGCCACAAACGGACCTACGATTGCCATTGAAAAGGCATTCGCACCCAGTGTTGTTAATCCTCCATGTGCCAATAGTAACGCCTGAAACAACAATACAAGCGTGCCAAGCACCGTCATAACCAATGGCCCGAACAAAACAGCACCCAATCCGGTTCCTGTCGGGTGTGAGCTGCTTCCTGTCACCGATGGAATCTTAAGGGCGGACAGCACGAACGTGAATGCACCGGCCAGCCCCAGCAGCAATTTTGTTTCCGGTTTTTCCTTTGTCAGCTTCGTCAATGAACGAAGGCCTAGCAGGAAAAAAGGCAGGAACACAATCCACCAAAAAACGGCCCACTTCACCGGCAGGAATCCCTCCATAATATGCATCGCGTAGGCGGTCTGCGGTTCATTCCATACGAAATACAAAGCGAACAGCAAAATCACGCCAATTCCCGAAAGCATGCGCTTCTTCTTCATCCTTCTCCCCCATCTTTCTATATTGATTTGCAAACAGGAAAGCCTCGCCGACGTTGCCGTTTGGCACACGCCTTGCGAATTTTTCAAATGATACGATTGGAAGAAACGATATATCACTTTATAGCTATACAGCGGCATATCGTTTCTTGCCCAATTAAAAAAGCATCTCTTCCCACGGAAAAGATGCTCAGGTAGACAAAAGTGCACAATGGTTAATGTATATAGCCTGTATATGCCCCTTCGAACACCTACCCATCCGCGTGGTCTGACAGTGTTGCTCTTCACGGCAGGTCTCCTGGCTTAGAGTAAGCAAACCTTGTCCACCCTTCCCATTTCACAGGCGAAACAGTGGGTATAGCACTGGCAAAGTTCCTCTCATTACAGTGGCGGGACCGCGTCGGACTTGCACCGACTTCCCTATTATGCCTTCCAGTTCAACATACTGCAAAATGTCGAAAATTCAGGCACCGCAAAGCTTAATTATGCAATTGAAATTGAGCCAATCATAACATGAAATACAAAATAATGCTATACCGCAAGGGTATTTTTCAGAAAGCGCTTCCCAATATAGCCACGACTTGCATTTCCTTATAATAGACTATATACATACTCCATCTGTAGTAATAAAAATCTATGTTCTAAATTCCTTCCCATCTCGCTTACTTGGTAAAACAGTATTATAATTACATATAGAAAAATTCTGTAGGGAGAGCAGATACCTGACATGATTAAAATACTTATCGCAGATGACCAAACACTCATGCGTGAAGGTCTAAGAACGATACTTGATCTTGAAGATGATATGCACGTTGTCGGGACGGCCGGGAATGGTCAGGAAACATATGAAATGGTGCATGAGCTTATGCCTGATATTGTATTGATGGATATTAAAATGCCTGTTATGGATGGCATCGAAAGCACCAAGAAAATTAAGAAAAAATTCCCGCAAACAATTGTCCTTATTCTAACTACATTTGCTGAAGATGAATACATTATAGAAGGACTGGCGAATGGAGCTAGCGGCTTCTTACTAAAGGATATGCAGGGAGATAAGCTCATTGCTACCATCCGTGATGCCGCTCGTGGTCAGATGATGCTTCCGGCAGTTATCGCCGCAAAGCTTGCAGCCCGGCTTTCCCACTTCTCCTCCCAGGCGCAAAGCGCCATTCATACGGAACGATTAAAGGAACAGGGAATTGAACTATCAGAACGTGAAAAGGAAATTGCTAGCCTGATGCTGCTGGGCATGAGCAATCGCCAAATTGCCAAGTCCCTGTTCATCAGCGAAGGAACCGTTAAAAATTACATCAGCGTTATATACACTAAAATTGGAACAAATGAACGATCTAAGGCCATTCTCTATCTAAAAGAACTGGGGATAGAAAATGTACAATAATTGTACGATCCATCCCAGATAAAGGAGTCAATTCTGTATGAGAGCATGGGCTTTTCCTCTCCTTGCGTTGCTTACCTTGCTCCTTTCCGGCTGTACGATTCGTTCCATTTCCTTCCCCGCTGCCATAAATGGCCACATTGATGCTACAGATTGGAACTTCCCGGCAAACGGACCCATTGAGCTAAATGGAGAGTGGAACTTTCGCTGGAAACAATTTAGCAACAGCAATGAAAGCTATTCTTCGCCTGCTACAGACCAGACAAGCACCATCATGGTTCCTTCCATATGGAACGGCAAAAAGGTGAATGGCGTAACTCTTTCGGGGAAAAGATACGCAACGTATACAGTGACCGTCCATTTTAACCCGACAGAGAAAAATAAGCTAAAGGCTCTTTATATTCCTACAATATTTACCGCCTATCGCCTCTATATTAACGGAGAAGCAATCGCTTCTGCGGGAACTCCCGGGAAGAACTCACAAGAAATGATACCGCAAAGCTTACCTCAAGTCGTATATTTTTATCCAAGAAATAATAAGGCAACGCTTACTTTTCATGTATCCAACTTTATGCACAAAAAAGGCGGCATATGGAAAGTCATTCTCCTTGGAAACGACCACCAGATTACCGCCCTGCAGGAACGCAAATTAATTCTTGATACGGCACTTGCCTCCTGTTTATTCATCGCCGGAAGCTCTCATCTTCTTTTGTATGCATTACGCCGAAAGAGTACGTATCCCTTGTATTTTGGCCTTTTCTGCATCCTAATCGGTGCCCGTTCCGTTATTAGCGGCAGAGATTCTCTCTTAGCCAAACTTTGGCCTGATTTTAACTGGAATCTGGCTTTGCAGATAGAATACTTAGCATTTTATAATGCTCCCCTGGTTTTTGCTATGTTTCTTCACTCCATGTATCCGGCAGACGTACCCAGAAGCTTTGTTCGCGTGCTACAGATACTGGCACTGATTTTCAGCCTGATTACGCTGGTAACGCCTGCCCCCATCTATACAGAAGCAATTCAATTATATTATGTCATCATGCTTACTAGCATTGCCTACATGTTGTTTCTGCTTATCCGTATTTTTCTGCGGAAAAGAGAGTTTTCTTTTTTAAATGCATCAGTTGCTATATTTTTTCTGCTTACAAGCATCAATGATATTCTGTATTACAACCAAATCATTATGATAGGAAATCTGACACCACTTGGCCTGTTTCTGTTTGTATCTGTTCAGTCCTTTATCATCTCAGTCAAATTCTCCCGCACATTTACAGAAGCGGAGCAGATGTCAGATCAGTTGAAAGAATTGAATAATACACTAGAAGAGAAAGTAAGAGAACGAACCCAGAAGTTAGAATATTCTCTCAGGGAAATGGCGCAAGCCCGATTCGAAGTATCTGCACTTGCCGAGCGAAACAGGATTGCCGGAGAGATTCATGATATTGTCGGACATACCCTCACAACAATTATCGTACAAATTGAGGCTGGAAAGCGTCTTGTCGACAAGAACCTACCGCTTGCACTTAACAAGCTGGATTTATCCCAGGAGCTTGTACGCAACGGATTAAACGAAATACGTCGGACCGTCCATATGATCAAAGAAGACACAATGAACTTCGACCTGACAACCGGGCTTAAAAAATTAATCCATATGACAGAAAAACATACAGGCATACGGATTGAATACGATATCCCTACTCTCCCCGAATTGAGCCTGGCTCAGAAAAAGCTGCTTTATCATGCGCTACAGGAAGGATTAACAAACGGTATCAGACATGGAAAGAGTACACAGTTTCATTTTGTATTACAGAAAAAAGATGCTTCCCTATCTTTTATTCTGCAAGATAACGGAACTGGATGCACAAACCTGTTACACGGCTTCGGATTACAAACAATGGAGGAACGCACACGGGAGATAAATGGAAGAATGGTCATCGCTACACAACCCGGGAAAGGCTGCCGACTTACCATCACCCTTCCGCTGGATACACAACAGGAATAAGACAGCATCATCCTGATGCATGATTACATTTTTTAATGCTGTATAGCATCGTGCATTTCCTTCCTTAGTACACATAGATTTTCTATCGGGCCAATTGGATCATCCCGCTAAATATATTATTTTATAATGCATAATCGCATCTAAATTAACACTATAAACCTTATGTTTTTCTATACACTCTATTTGGCATATTCGTTGCTAGGTTAAAAGACCTGATGAAGTAAAACTTTCATCAGCGAAGGCTTTCCTCTTTTCCCGCATCGCACACATGAAACATAAGGCCTACTGCCTATTGGTTTAAGATAAAAAGCAATAAAGGGGTCCGGTATGAAAAATTGGATAAAACTTAGCGTCAAAAGGCGATTACACATAGCATTTCTCGTTCTGTTATTAATCCCAAGCTTGTCTATTGGTATTACTTCCTACTATACGGCTAAACAAAGGGTTCAGGAGCAGGTACTTGAAAAAGCGAAGGGCGATATCACACTCCTCAACCAACTTGTCACTAAGCTAATCGAACCGCAGCTTCAAAATGTAGAACTGCTGTCAGAAAACATTCATGAAAGCATGTATCAAAGCAGGACCAGTCCACAGGTAATGGATATTATCCATCAATTCCAGCGAATCCATCCAGAGATCAGCTCAGCCTATGTAGGTACTGAAGCCGGTTTTCTCATTATGGACGGCTCCGAAAAACTTCCAGCCGACTATGATACGCGAAAACGTCCATGGTATCAGCAAGGATGGCAAGCAAATGGAAAGACCGTCCTTACCGCTCCATATCTCGATATGGTCACGGGAGAGATCGTTGTTGGCATTGTTAAGAAAACGAAGGACGGGTCCGGGGTCGTAGGAGTTGATCTTAATCTGAAAAAGCTTAATGAAATGGCGCAATCGATGAAAACCGGTACAAAGGGCTATGTATTTATTGTAGATCAAACGAAAAAAATCCTTGCCCATCCTGCTTTTAAGAAGGGAGCGGACGCGCCAGAATCCATCGTTACCCCATTGTTCAATCAACGCTCCGGCAATTTTGATACGACTGAAAGCGAGGAACAGTACAAAACCTTCTTCGTTACAAATGAACAAACAGGTTGGAAAATCGGCGGGACCATTAATATATCCGAGCTAAAAGCTCAAGCATCCCCCATCTTTTATACAACAATTACAGTCATCATCGCCGCACTGATACTAGGGGGAGTCATGGTATATACGGTTATCTCTTCCATCACACGCCCGCTTCACAAGCTAATGCATGCATCGGAAGCGATTAGTCAGGGTAATCTTACCGAGCGTATTCCTATTGAATCGAATGATGAATTTGCCCGTTTGGCAACCCGCTTCAATCAGATGAGCGACTCACTGCAAAGCGTTCTGCATCATATTATGGATAAGGCCGAGCATCTGGCTGCCTCTTCAGAAGAACTAATGCAGGGAGCCAAGGAAACAAGTCATGCGGTAGAACATGTATCCGTTTCCGTTCAAGAAATCGCTGCAGACTCCGAGAAACAGGCCAGGAGTATAGAAGAGACATCCACAACCATCGCAGAAATGTCAGAAACCATGCGAAAAATTGCCCAGAGCGCACAACAAACGTCCGTCTCTGTCGCCCATACTTCTACGATCACTTCCCAGGGCAATGAAGCTGTTTCTCAGGCTGTACAACAGATAGACTGTATCAGTGAAAAAATAACCAGCCTATTCGACACAGTAATAGCATTGAATGAACGTTCTAAGCAGATTGAGAATTTCGTCGAAGTCATTACAGATATCGCTGAACAGACCAACCTGCTCTCATTGAATGCAGCGATTGAAGCAGCACGGGCCGGCGAGCATGGAAAAGGGTTTGCAGTCGTCGCAGACGAAGTCCGAAAGCTGGCGGAACAATCTTCCCGGTCTGCCGGAAACATTGCAACACTCATCCAAACCATTCAGCATGAAATGAAAAAGGCGGTTATCTCTATGGAAGAAGGCGTAGCTGAAGTTGAAAAGGGAATTCAGGCAGTCAATCTGGCTGGCTCTTCTTTTCATTCTATTCATGATTCTATCGGGGAGGTCGCCGGACAGGTTCATGAAGTTTCCGCTTCTGTTCAGGAAATGTCCGCAGGTGCAGAGTCGATATCCCACTCGATCCGCCTTGTGACGGAAATCGCCGAGAACACGGCTACAGGCATGCAAGGCACATCTGCCACAACCGAAGAGCAGCTTGCAGCCATGGAGGAAATTTCCGCTTCAGCAAAATCACTCGCACATATGGCGGAAGAACTGGAAGAGATAATTAAAAAGTTCACATTATAGCAAACAAAAAGGCTGCCAATGCATCGGCAGCCTTTTTTTGTAAAAATATTTTATTTGTACTATCTTGATATAGGTAATAAAATCCACTATATTATTATAATGTAGTAAAAAATAACCTTATATGACACTTAAAAATACTAATCAAGAGGAATCAATCACCATTTACATGCCTATATACCTATTAACCAGCTCTGTACTTTATATCTAACGTATGAAACGGCAATACTGCTATCATCCTTGTCTTTATTCGTCGTCCGTGAACTTTCTCTCCGTTTTGATATATATCTGCATTTACCATGAACCCAGTCTTCTGTACATTCCATTGATTAGAAACCGCACAATTATGTTGTGTAAGAGCCAAGGAGGGAAAGTATCATGCGACACTATTTTTTATTTCTTGTCGCTCTTTTCATTTTTATTGGATTACCGTTGCCAAACCAGACCAAAGCCGAAATATTGCATATGATGAACACACAAGACCGTTCTTTCAATATAACGGATTTCGGTGCAAAAGCGAATGATAATACAGATGATTCGCAGGCGGTTATTGATGCGATCCGGGCAGCAGATAACGCAGGTGGCGGAACTGTATATATTCCTGCCGGTACGTATCATATAACAACTGTAAATGCCGTGGTATCTCATCCTATTTCCATCGTTGGAGAACAGGGAGCTATACTTGACGGAAGACGATCCACCCAGCAAGCGATACTGAATATCGGGGGGGCAAAGGGGGACTCTGCACCGCTTCTCGCCGATACTGCGAAAGGAAACAATACGGTAATAACAAATCTTCCGGTCGTACCTGGAGATATCTTGCTTATTCGCTCCAAAGAGTTATTTAATTCGGCACGCAACTATTATTATCGCGGAGAAATGGCGGAGGTCGCTTCTGTATCCGGCAATACCATTACATTAAAAAACGCACTATTCGATACGTATCATTCGACTTCTACCATACTGTACAAGCCCAACATGCCAAATATAGGAGTTTCAAATCTTACCATCTTACGTGATTCGAATCACGCCGGTCTTACGATAAATTACGCAAGGGATGTACGTCTGGCTCATGTAGAGGTATCAGGCGCCCGGGAACGCGGAATTGGCTTATCTTATGTATACGGCGGAAAAATTGAAAACAACGAGGCAAGCGATTGCTGGTATGAGGGAAGCGGGACGAGTTATGGACTTAGCATCGCCTCCTCACAGCATCTCACTGTTAAAAACAACTGGATACATGGAGGGAGACATGGAATCTCTCTCGGGGGCCAGGAGCCTGTGCGTGATATTTTGCTTACACAAAACGTAATCGACAACTACGAGGATTCCCGGGTAGGTGCCTTTAATACTCATGAGAATGTAGAATACATCACGATTTCCAAGAATCAAATCCTGAATGGAGTCTCCGTGGCCGGCGACCACCTTACGTTCGATGGAAATACGATCATATCAAGGGTAGACTATCCGGGGATTAGCATCAAACAAAATCGGTATAGTGACAAACTCATTATTCGTAACAACAAGATTACAGCACCTAACTACGGTATTCTACTTGAAACATATCTTCCTTCTCTTGAGCTACGGGATATGGTCGTAGAAGGAAACACCATTCGTTCCAAGTCAGCAGGAATCGGTATAAAACCACGAACGGAAACAGCAACAGGAACAAAAATCAAAAACATAACCATCAAAAACAATCATATCGTCTCCACAACAGATAGCGCGATTTCCATTCGGAATTACAGGCAAACACCCATTACAGTCGAAAATGTAAAGATTGAAGGCGGCACATACAATTCCATCAATAATAAAGGCATCTTCGCCCAAATCCCCCCTGCTGCCGGAAACTTTACTGTATCGAATGCCACCATCGGTACAGAGAAAGAAGGCGAGTATGGAATGCTACTAATCAACTTTAACCGAATCGCCATCGACCGTTCCAGCCTTCAAGGGCCGGCAAAGCGAGGATACGCAAATTACTTCCAGTACGCAAATAATGTCGCCATTACGAATAGCAGACTTAGCGGATGGAAATACAAAAACGGTGTTAAAATGCTTAATGTTTCCAACATACAGTTGGGCAATAATACGTACACGAACACCCCATCATAACGACAGCTATCTCATACAAACGTTGGCATCGCTATAACAAATGTGATGCCTTCTCCTATTTTACTTTGCACCTAAACACTCTTGTTCTATCATCATTTTTCAATATAACCTTTTCTATAAAACATTTTATATTATAATCGTCTATAGTATAAGTCACTAGAAACTATAGGAGGATGTAACACGTATGCGCAAAATATCCATTCATGCTTTACTGCTTACAGCAGCGCTTGTTTTATTTGCCGGCTGTAGCAATGAAAAAACCAATTCGCCTGAGAATACATCAGGTTCTTCCAACCCTCCTGCAGCTTCACCTGCTCCATCGGACAGCTCCGGCAACGCGGATAAAAAGGACGGCGCTGCCCAAGCGATTACCGATCCGCACAGTATTGCTGTAATGGTAAACAAGCAATTCTCATTGCCTGAAAACTATGAGCCTACTGATTTAGTTGATCCAAATGTACGGTTTACTTTTAAAGAAAAAATCGAAAAACGCAAGATGCGAAAAGAAGCGGCGGAAGCACTGGAAAAGATGTTCGCTGGAGCGGAAAAGGACGGGGTGTACCTCGCCGGTGTTTCCGCATATCGCTCCCATAAAACACAAACAGCTGTGTTCAACCGCTATGTCAAAAAAGATGGCGAAGAAAAGGCAAAAACATACAGCGCCGTTCCAGGTCATAGCGAGCATGAAACCGGACTTGCCATCGATGTTTCGGGAAGCGACGGAAAATGTGCAGCAACAGACTGTTTTGCCGGTACGAAGGAAGCGGAATGGCTAGCCAAACATGCCCCCGAATACGGATTCATCATCCGCTACCCGGAAGGAAAGGAAGCTATCACTGGGTACAAATATGAGCCATGGCACATTCGCTATGTAGGAATTGACATCGCCAAAAACATTGCCGAAAGAAACATTACGCTCGAAGAATACTTCAACGCAGTTCCTGTGTCCAAATAGTCCGAATCTGATACTTTCATGCGTATGAAAAGCCTGACATGTGTCCTTTTTAATGGTAGGTACATTGTCAGGCTTTTTTGCAATGCAAGCTCTTCAGATTTTCGAGTGGCTTAATCCGTATTTGTCATAAGTCTTTCTATAAGCTCTTTCATTGCTTTACTCGTCTGATCCAGCTGTTCTATAATTTCCATGAAATTAACGACCAGTTGGGCTTGTTCCTGTGAAGAAGCGCTAATTTGTGTCATACCGTCTTTCAGACTTCTCATCGTCACAGCAATCTCTGAAAGCGAGCCCTCGATCCGATTGGTCGCTTCCGCCGATTCATTCGATAGCTTGCGAACCTCCTGGGCAACCACATTGAATCCGGCTCCGAATTGACCGGCCCTTGCTGCTTCAATCGAAGCGTTCAATCCTAACAAATTCGTTTGCTTTGAGATTTTTCTGATAAACTGTAGCACATCATTCGTTTTCGAAGAGTTTTCAAACGCTATCTGTGAATGGCCTGCAATCTCCTCGCTTGTTGCTGAAAGCTCTTGTGCATGCGCCGCTACAACCTGTATGCTATCCTGTAATTTCCCGGTAATTTCCTGCATGTCAGTCATGAATTTTTCCAGCAGTATATAATTTTCCAAAGTGTACCCAAAGGCAAGAGCCCCTATTACTTTTCCTGATTCATCTCTAATCGGCAGCGACGTTGCGATAATCGGAACCCCGTATACTTCTTCAGGAATCCTGACGTTTGAAACCTTCCCGGCTAAAGCCCCATGAATATTTACATCTTCCGGTGGAATAAGATCGCCGGGCTTTAAACCGAAATCTACTTTTTCGGACGGTATGTAAGCAAGGAACTTCTCCCTGTCTACTACGCCTATCATTGCATCCTCTTTTATTGCCTGCTTTATATAGGGAGCGGCTACTACAAGAGCTTCTAATACGGATACTGACACGATCATCACCTTATTTCTGAAGTATGTACGCACGCCAAATAGCGTAGTATGAGTTGATTATATGGTATCGTCCAGATGAATGAAAAGACTGCTTACATATCCTTTATGCTTTTGTTATTGTCTTCCTACAAATCACCGAACCATAAAGCACAACATTTATCTTCCTATTCTGTATAATAAACACCTACCTACTGGAGCTATGATATACTTAAAAGGATAAGTTCCAGATCACGCTAATGAGGTGAAAAATATGAAAGCGGCTGTATGGTACGGAGTAAAAGAGGTTCAAGTTCAATCCATTGAGGAACCAAAGGTAAAACCCGGTACAGTAAAAATTAAAGTTAAATGGTGCGGGATTTGCGGCACTGATCTCCATGAGTATTTAGCCGGACCTATTTTCATTCCAGGGGACACTCCCCATCCGTTAACTAACGAAAAGGCTCCCGTCGTCCTTGGACACGAGTTCTCCGGAGAGGTTGTCGAGATTGGACAAGGTGTATCCAATGTAAAAGTCGGAGATCGGGTTGTAGTTGAACCGATTCTCGCCTGCGGAGAGTGCGCCGAATGCAGAACGGGAAAATATAATTTGTGCGAGTTTCTCGGATTCCACGGCTTGGCCGGTGGTGGCGGCGGTTTTTCGGAATACACGGTAGTAAAAGAAAATATGGTGCATAAAATTCCTGACGAGATGAGCTTTGAACAGGGTGCGCTTGTGGAACCGGCAGCTGTCGCCGTTCATGCCGTACGGCAAAGCAAATTAAAGGTCGGAGATGTGGTGGCAGTCTTCGGAGCCGGGCCTATCGGCCTCTTAACCATCCAAGCTGCAAAGGCGGCGGGTGCAAGTCAAATCATCGCTATCGAGCTTTCGGAGGAAAGAAAGAAGTTCGCCCAAAAGGTCGGGGCTGATATCATTTTGGACCCTAGCCAAGTAGATGTTGTGTCAGAAATTAAACAGCTTACCAACGGTGGCGTAGATGTAAGCTTTGAAGTTGCCGGAATCGAAATTGTACTGAATCAGGCAATTGAAAGTACAAAAGCGGATGGACAGATTGTTATCGTGAGTGTTTGGGAGAAAACAGCAACAATTCCTCCAAACAGTCTCGTATTAAAAGAACGGGATGTGAAAGGCATTATCGCCTACCGTGACATCTTCCCTGCCGTTATTCAACTTATTGCGAATGGAAGCATTAAAGCAGAAGAATTGATTACAAAAAAAATCGATCTGACAGATATTGTGGAAGAAGGGTTCACCTCTTTAGTTAAGGAAAAAAATCACGTCAAAATCCTTGTTAAACCGGGTATATAATCGAAATAAGCCTGATACTCATCTGCTGTTCCTATGATGCTGTGTCAGGCTTTCTTTATTTCTTGGTGCGGTACCTTACAATTTTGTTAGTTATGGTATACGGTTTGTAAGATAGTTCAATGGTTCATATACGCCCTCCTCCCTATAATTTGTTTGGGGACACACATCAAACCATTGAAAGGAAGGGCAAAAATGAAATCACAACCCATTACCAGAAAAGAACGGATTGTTTCGCTTGATATCATCCGTGGCATTGCTCTGTTTGGCATATTGCTCATCAATGTCCCGGCATTCATCATTATGATGGAGAATTCTCCTCAACCGGATATGAGCGGAATAAACGGAATCATACATGTACTGATTGAAACTTTAATTGAGAAAAAATTCTTCTCAATTTTTTCCTTTTTATTCGGCGTCGGATTCTATATCTTCGTATCGCGTGCCGAGGAACGGGGTGACCGTTATTACCTGAGATACGTACGACGCTTGTTAGCCCTGCTGCTGTTCGGCATCATTAATGCTTTGTTTATCTTTTGGGGCGATATTCTGCACGTATATGCACTTTTTGGCTTCATATTGATTCCCTTTTATAAACTAAAGCCGAAAACCATTTTATTGTCTACCGGCCTTATCGCTTTGGCTCATTGGGTGGCACGGATTGTATGCATGACATTATTTTCAGCTACAGCCAAACCATATGCGTGGCTTGATTTTATGGCCTCTGATTCCCTTACTATTATTATCATGTTCCTGCTTGGATTGTATGCAGCCAAATCCGGCATCATCCGGAATGTATCTCAGTATCTGCGCGCTTTTAAAATCACACGGGGCATCACGTTTGTTTTATTTATTGCTTTTTCCGGGGTTATTTTGTGGATAGCAGCAAAACCTGAAACGGATACAACTATATTTTACAAAAAATCATTCATTAGCTTGGGCACAATCCCGATGACACTGTTTTATTTATCCACTCTCTTCACTTTGCTTGAAAATAAAGCCTTACAAAACATCTTGCGTCCAATTGGACATGTCGGACAAATGGCTTTCACAAACTATATCGGTCAAGCCTTGTTAGGGAAAGTAATCATCAGTTTCATGGCACTGGAAGTCATCTCCCCACTGCCTGCACTAATTATCTCGGTAGTCATTTACGCAATCGAAGTAGTAATTAGCACCATATGGTTACGGAATTACAAGCAAGGTCCACTGGAATGGCTCTGGCGCCGTATGACGTATGGAAAACCAACCGTATAAAACAAATAAAAATAACACCGGGCTCTCTTACCCGGTGTTATTCTTATATTATTGTTACAATCCGACTTAAGATTGTTCCATGACAATTTTGCTATAGGCGCTTACTGTTAAGAAATAATAAACGATGTAAATTACAGTATAAACACACATGCTAATGAACACCGGCATCATTAAATCTAAACCGCCAAGATTCGATAAAGCTAACAGCGCTACTGAACTATGGGCAACTCCTACCACCAAAGGCATCGCAAATACAAAGAAAATTTGCTTGGCGATGGAGGCTTTGATTTCTTTCTTCTTCACGCCTATCTTGCGTAAAATAATATAACGTTCCCGATCTGCTGTCGCCTCAGTCAACTGTTTAAAATAAATCACGCTGCCAGTTGCCAGCAGAAAGACCAGTCCAAGAAATCCGCCCATAAAGATGAGCATACCTGTAGCTTCCATTCCGCCTTTATATGCCGCATAGAATGAAGTAAGCTGCGCCTTCTCCGGAACAAGCTGCTGGATTTTTTCCGTCAGTTGTTCAGTATGTTGTTCATCCTGCACATTATATGCTTGTATTGTTTGAACATTTTCCGTCTTGCTTACCTCATTGAACAGTTCATCACTTACGACTACGGTAAAACCAGCCAGTTTTGCGTTTATTATGAAGTATGTTTTATAGTCGGTGAATGTCAGCTTTTTAGTTCCCTGCTTTGTCTCGAATAGGGCCGTTTTCCCTTTATAATGTGAGGAAAGGCTTTTACTGTATTCTCCGTCTATCGCAATAGCTTCATTCATGCCTGCTACATGAACCGTATCCGATGTTCCCATTTCTTTTGCTAATCGATTGAATGAGCTCTCGGATAGCAAGGTCAACCTGTCCTCATCAGAGAAAAATGCGGACGGTATCATGCGATCCAAATCGTCCAAATTTCCTTTTACCTTCACAACATCAACAGCAACATCGGAAATAATGGAATGACCGGGCGCATGTAAAATCGTTTCTTTTACCTTCTTATCTACCTGTTTATCCTGTGAGATATAAGCATAGCTGAAAGGCTGAGTATGCTTGGCTTCCCCTTCATTTTTATAATAAAAGCTGTAGCTTGTTCCGATGGCACATAGCGTAACAGCACTCAACAAAGCAATAATGGATAGTGTACGGGCATGCCCTCTGATCCTGTATAACAGTTGCGACGTACCTACCATGTTCATTCCGTTGTAGTAACGTTTTTTGTTTTTCTTTGATAGCTTTAACAAATATACAGCGAGCGAATTGAATAAGAAATACGTACCGATAATAACGCCGGAGAAAATAAGCACAACATTCCTTGTAAAATGACCAAGCCAAACGTTTGAAGAAATGTCTTGCAATGCAATCCAGTACCCGGTTCCGATAAAAATAATCGCCAGCAGAGCCACAAAAAATGATGCTTTGGGCGTGGCTTCCCCTTTTTTCTCCGCCTGGAAGAGCTCAATCAGCTTAAAGCGGTAAATGAGCCTATATCCTTGCAACGAGGTGAACAAAATAATAACCGCGAAAACAAGAACGGTATTAATAATAGCCTTTGGTGCAATAGCGAATGCTATCGCAATGTGAAATCCCATCAGCTTCATCAGAAGCATAACGAATAGCTTGGAGAGCAGCGTACCGATGAAAATCCCTACCATGAGCGCAAGTAAGCCCATCACAAAGTTTTCATAAAATAGCATTCTGCCGATTTGTTTTTTGCGTACGCCAAGCAATGAGTAAAGACCAACTTCCTTCTTTCTTTTACGTGTAAAAAAGGAATTGGAATACCAAATAAAAATGGTGACAAAAATCATGAGAACGACCGATGCCCCGTTAAAAACGGTCCCGATTTTCATCGAACTTTCCGCCATAGCCAGCACCTGTTCATTATACTGGAGCGACACAAACGTAAAGTAAATGACAATACTGAAAATCATGGAGGCAAAATATAAGAAGTAATTATAAAAATTTCTTCTTACATTTCTTCGGGCAAGACTAAATAATGTCATTTTTCCCACCTCCGAGAACGGACAGCACATTCAGTATTTTCTCGAAGAACTCCTTGCGCGACTGATTACCTTTTGCTAATTCAGTAAAAATCGCCCCATCCTTTATGAAAAGAACTCTCTTACAATAGCTTGCCGCAAAAGCATCATGCGTAACCATCATGATGGTAGCCCGCTCCTGTTCGTTCAAGCCGCTTAAGCTTTGCAGAAGCTCAGTTGCGGATTTTGAATCAAGCGCACCTGTGGGCTCATCCGCAAAAATAAGACTCGGCTTGCTAATAATAGCTCTTGATGCCGCTGTTCTTTGTTTTTGCCCGCCGGAAATCTGATACGGAAATTTCGACAGGATTTCCTTGATGCCGAATTTATTAGCGATTTCCTCTACTCTTTGCTCGATGTCTCTGGCACTCACCTTTGCCAGTGCAAGCGGAAGCGCTATGTTTTCCTTTACCGTAAGCGTGTCTAATAGGTTATAATCCTGAAAAATAAAACCGAGCCGTTCCCTTCTAAAGGAAGATAGCTCGTCCTCGCTCATTTTCACGACATCGCTGCCATCAATCATAATTTCTCCCGAGGACGGCTGATCAATCGTCGATAAAATATTTAAGAGTGTGGTCTTCCCCGCACCGGAAGGTCCCATAATACCGACAAATTCGCCTTCCTTTATTTGCAAATCAATCTCCTGAAGTGCGGTATACACATTGCCTCTTGAGCCATATATTTTCTTTATTTTCTTTGCATATAATACGTTTTTCATTCGGCTTCCCTCCACATGATTAGTATTCGTTACGCGGGTCTGCTTTAGGCATCAGGAACACAACGGTCTGCTGCCTACAAGAAAATCTCCAACCACGCCGATTACACATTCTATTGTAAGAAAAGCCCATATACCATTCCATTGTTCAACCTTACAAAGCCCAGCCCCATTCTTACATTTATGTCACATCAAAATAACTCAACGGTTTCGGAAAATGAATCATCAGCTTCGTATATTGCCCTTCTTCCGATTCGACGCTTATCGTATGGCCCAGCTTTATAGCTAATGTTCTCGCCAAATATAGACCAAATCCGGTGGATTTCGCATATACACGTCCGCTGTATCCCGTGAATCCTTTTTCGAATACGCGAGCAATGTCTTCAGCTTTGATTCCCACCCCATTGTCTTCGATAACAAGCATTTTCTCTTTCTCATTTTCATAGCCTGTAATCGTTATGGCTCCCCCTTGATCTGTATACTTTAAGGAATTGGACAGAATTTGATCGATAATGAAGCCCAGCCATTTCTTATCGCTAAGTATTTCCATATCCAAATCGGCCATTTCACACTTTATTCTTTTACCAATAAACATTTTCGCTTGCTTTTTCACGCTTTCTTTTACTACTTTTTCCAGGTTGCATTCGCTAATCACGTAATCTTTCATAAACGAATCCGTTCTTGAATAGTACAATACCTGCTCGACAAATCCGTCGATTTTGTCCAATTCATCTTCAAGCTTATCCAGCACTTCATCCATCGGCTTGCCAATGCTGTTATCAATGATTAACCTGCTTGCCGCAATCGGCGTCTTTATCTCGTGTATCCATGTAATAAAGAAATCCCGATCCTCTCTCTTCCTCTCATGCAACGCTTCAATCCGGGCATTCTGCTGTTCGTATACTTGCTTCAACAACAGGATAAAAACCTGCTGTTCATTCGTGTTCGCTTCCGGTAGAGCCGAAATAAAATCTTCCTGCCGGCTTGTGATTATTTCATGAATAATCGTGTAGAAATTCCGCTGATATAAAAAATCCCAGGTCAAATACAGGCAAAAGAAAACAACGGACACGGCGTTTATGTATATAATATTATCTGCACTAATGTTCACCGTTCCGTCCAAATACATCACAGAAGAGATAAAGGCCATAAGAATAAAATAAAATATGATGAGATATTTTCTGTCCTTTATGTAAGTGGATGGTTTCATATAATAATATATCCTTGTCCTTTTTTTGTTTTGATGAAGTCATCCTTGCCTACATCCTTTAGCTTCTTGCGCAGCCTAGCGATATTTACGGTTAGCGTATTATCGTCCACAAAACTCTCGTCTTCCCAAAGATTTCTCATGATTTTATCCCTGCTCACAATGTTTCCGTTGTTCTTCAGTAGAAGATAAAGAATTTTGAATTCGTTCTTGGTTAATTCGATTTTTTCCTCTCCACACCGAAAATTGCCCTCCTGCAAATTTAACACGATCCCATCATGCTCAATCACATTCGATTCCATATTCGTATACGAGTAGGTTCTGCGCAGAAGAGCATTGATTTTTGCCATGACAACATCAATATAAAAAGGCTTTTGAATAAAGTCGTCGCCTCCCATGTTCATCGCCATCACAATGTCCATTCTTGTGTCCCGTGAGGAAATAAATACGATCGGAACTTTCGATACTTCCCTTATTTTATTACACCAATAAAACCCGTCATAAAAAGGCAGATTGATATCGAGTAAAACTAAATCTGGTTTATACTGCACAAACGTAGCGAAGACGTCGCTGAAATCTTCTTCACAAAAGCCGTCGAAACCCCATTTTTCTACGTTTTCCTTTAGCACATCCCTAATCGTTTTATCATCTTCAACAATTAATATTTTCAGCATATAAGGCTCCTTTTCTGCTAAAGTAAGTTATTATGAGTATATCTTTCTTTTATTTTCGCCAAAATCGAACAGAAAGAAGAGGTACAATTCGTCAATCAGCTAAGCCTGACTGGCTACTGCCACAAATGCATAATTAATTGTTAATTGTAATACTGTTTACTTATTTCTATATATAATATAAAAATTAAAGAAAGAATTTACCTGGAACATGAGGAGTGGTACAGTGTTTCCAAATCTTAATCCGCTTAATACAAATACTAAAACAAAGAAAAGGAAAATGTACATTCCTGTAATAACGAAATTTTGGCTTAGTCATTCTATCGCCTTTTTATGGATGGGTTTTTCCATTTATATGTCGACACCCTGGCTCAAGGATTTATCACACATTATTTCGTTTCCTGCAGCCCTGTTAATTATTATGGGAATTGCATATGTTCCAGGATATATGAGCGCTTTTCTGGTTGCGAGTCTGGCCCTTGACCGACAGCCACCGTTCAAAAATGAATTTCCGAACGATCCGATAACGGTTCTCATAGCCGCTTACAATGAAGAGGAAAGAATATTTAACACGCTAAAATACCTTTCGGTTCAAGACTATCAAGGTAAAATCAATACAATTATTATTAATAACCGTTCAACTGATAATACAGTTTCGGAAGTTCTCAAGGCAAAACAAGAGTTAGACCTGAATATTGACATTATTTATGAAGATAATCCCGGAAAGTTCCATGCTTTAAATAAAGGACTACAGCATGTCACTACTCCGTATGTAATTACACTGGACGCAGACACATTGTTGCATCCCTCAGCAATTCGTTATCTTGTAGCCCGGATTAAAAGCAGCCCTGAGAATATATGTGCAGTAGCAGGCTCTATTCTTACCAAGAACAGTCGGGAAAATATATGGGCTAAAATACAGGAATGGGACTATTTCCTGGGCATCGCTTCTATTAAAAGGCTGCAAGGCTTATATCAGGGAACACTTGTAGCACAGGGAGCGTATAGCTTATACAAAACCTCGTGCATCAAGGAAATAGGGGGATGGCCTGATGCCATTGGCGAAGATATTGTTCTAACCTGGAGGCTGTTACAAAAGGGATGGAAGGTTTATTTTGAGCCTTTGGCAGTCGCTTTTACAGAAGTGCCTGTTCGCTTCAAACACTTTGTTCGTCAGCGCTCCCGCTGGGCCAGGGGAATGATTGAGGGACTCAGGGAGATTAAACCGTGGGAACAATCCCAGGTATACACAAAATACTTAACCTTTATTAATTTGCTTATGCCTTATCTGGATTTCACCTACACATTCTTCTGGATTCCCGGACTTATTCTCGCATGTTTTGGTCATTATTGGGTTGTTGGACCCATGACCTTGCTTGTTTTGCCGCTTACCTTAATTAGCTATAGCCTACTTTATTTCTTTCAAAAGAAATATGTTTTTAAGCCGTTGAATTTACGGGTCCGCAAAAACTTCCTTGGTTTTCTTCTGTTCGTTCTTTTTTATCAAATGATTATGTCACCTGTTTCAACATATGGATATATACAGGAAATGTTTAAGTTACAAAGGGTATGGAAGTAGTTATCAGACGCATAGTAAAGCCCCGCCATCCAATTGGACTGCGGGGCTTCATCATTTATTCCTTCTTCGCATTCCCGGTATACCCCGATACTATGCCAACGCCGATAACGGTATAACTAACAAGATCCAGTCCGACATCCCACAGGCCTTGTGGGACAACGATCCCTTTTATACTCAAAACCTGATACAGCAATCCGCTAAAACCGGCCCACAGGAACGGGTCTTTCAATCGTTCTTTCATTAGCTGTTCACCTTCTTCATCCCGGCCGCCACGCGCACCTCATCTGCAAGCCGACCTATTTCCTTCTTTTCGTCCTGACATGTTGCCATGTTCCATCTATCCTGTAGGATACGGATAATTTTGTTGGCATCTTCCGTTTTCATCAACTGCTCCTCCTTCGGTTGAATAGGCTGTGGCGCTGCTGGCTTTTTTACTGGTACGTAGGCAATACCGATCGCTGCTAATACACCCTTACCAATGGCTTCCGCCAAATCAAGCAAAAAAGCAGCATCGCTCATCAATGCTGCTTCCTTCGGATTCGTTATGAAAAAGCACTCAAGCAAGGCTGCCTTGGCCCTGACCTTCAGGACTGCCAGATTGGTTCGTATTTTAATGCCCCGATCCTTTAATCCATGCTGCTGCAGGAATGCCTTCACTGCGGTATGCAGCACCTCAATCTGACCATTCTGCGAATAACAAAGCGTTTCATACCCGTTTGCTGTCGGATCGTTGCTAGCATTCATATGCAAGGAAAGGAAGAAATCTGTAGTTTTGCTGTTGCTGAATCGCTGGCGCGCTGCCAGGTCTTCGTTTTTATTTGTTTTCAGATTCGTCGCATTCGATAATGAGCGTTCACTGTTCCGGGTGAGAAAAACGGCTACTCCATGGCGGGTCAGCACATTCTGTACTAACTGCGCCAGGCAAAAGGCGCGCTCATGCTCCTGTAAACCGTTTCCGCAGGCTCCCGGGTCGGGAAGCCCATGTCCGGGATCGATAACTACCACTTTACTCACTGCTCCGTCCCCCGTTTCAAATATTTGATTTCAACCCAGACATCCTTCACATTGGCCTCCAATGTAGCCAGTCCATGCTGAATCTTCTCCAAAGTTTCTGATGTTCGTTCGTAGCTTTCATTTGTTCTCTCAAGATGGGCCATCAGCTTAGCCTCACGCTCTTTGCTTTCCTGCTTTTGCTCGGCAATAAGGTCCTTCAGCTCCTGTTCCCTTTCCTTATTCTCCCGTTTTAAATCCTTAAAAATAAAGGCTACGGCAGTAATGGAGACAAGAAAAAGAACGACGAAAAGAATGCCAAAGGCGTATTGTGATTCTGCAATTTGCTGCGCTGTTTTTACATCTGGCATAACATCCTCCTTACCGCCTTTTCGGCGTGAACATAAAAAAGGAGCCGCAAATGCGACTCCAGACAAATATAAAAAGCTTGGAATATATGATTTTTCGGCTCACGTTGGATTCCTCGTTTAAAATACGTTATACACGTTTTGACACGTTTCAGCTGTTGGCTCATAAAAGCAGTGAGCTTTAAAACGTCCCACGAAGGGTTGATTATACCACTCCTCAGGACACTCGCCCGGCGGTCTAAAATACCATAAGCTATATTTTCCAGGCCAAAAGCTTTCTCCATTAATCACCCGACGAGCCAAGCGCCTTTCGTTTTCCCTTGCCCTTTGATAAAAGTAACCGTGTGTAACAGCCTCGAATGCATGCGGTTGATAAATCATTTGCGGAATGGTACGAAGTCCCTTAAAATCTGAACAATTCGAACGTACGCGGTTGATTCCTACGTTTCCGACAAGCAGCATGCCCAAGTTCCCTTCCCCTTCAGCCTCTGCCCTAAGCAATCTTGCCAAAAGGTTAATATCCGAGTTAGTGGCTTTTACAACTGCCATGACTTCACCTCTGTCATCTTTTTAACTGTATACTATGGCCTTTCCGCTGGGTTGGTGACGATAGAGGGAGCATGGTTTTTAGATTTGCTTAGGCCGTTTTACTTTAGTCTGAAGAGTTTTGGAAAAAAACCTCCTATTGAGAAGCATTTATGCAGTCTCTGTAGCCAGATGACCACAACCGAGCAATTCTAATTGTCTTTTGACTTCTGCCTTCAATGTAGCCAGAACATCATTGTAACTGATTTCCTCGTCGATAATGAACGTTACATAAATCACTGTAATACAGTGGAAACATTATATTACCTCCCGAAAAAGAGCGACTGACAAGAAAAGACGAGCGAGTTTATTCCTCATCTTCTTTCAGTAGCTCCTTTACTTTGCCTTGAATGCTTTCTGGAACATCAGTGATTTGAATGTCACCGTCCCTTATGGCATTTACATAGACCTTTGCAACCGACATTATTGTCCTCCCTTTATAGCCTCAAGCGCCTCGTACAACTCCATAATAGCGAAGCTGTTGTCCTTGTTGCGCTGTTTTTCCTTGGCTAATTCCTTTTTGAGAACCGTGATTTCTTCCTCTGGTGACATTCCTTCTTTTGGGAACACGGTCTCAAATTCTCCTAAAGAACCATCTTCATTACGTGGGCGGATCTTCAACTCTCCCATTAGTTAATCACCCCTGCAATTTTTGTAATGGCAGCCGATGAATTTAAGGCATCAGTGCGCGTCTCTGTCAGTTTGATGGTCACGTTTTGTCCAGATGTTTCTACACTGCCTATGAACTGGTCCTCATCAAGGGCGTGTGATAATTCCGCTGACGTTTTCTCCATCGTGATAAAGGACTCTGGCTGTCCAACTGCTACAATAGACAAATCGCCTTTGATCTGCAGGTCCCCCTTCTTCCGCTGAATCCAGGCCACCAAACCTTTCATTTCTCCTTTTGGTGGTAGAATCATATACCGGGACTGTGAAACCTTTACCGGTACTATCCGGGGCGTTTGGTCAATCGCCATTCGTTTTACAGTCACACCGCCCTTGTTATCAAGCGCTTTTAGTTCGACGATGTTTTCTCCATCTCGTAAACGACCTGCTGAAATAGAAAAAGACCATGTTTCCCCTTGCATGGCAACAGGTTGGAATGGTCCTTGATTTAGCTTGTATTCCATTGTTACGGTGTCGCCTTCGTCTGGATCATTTACCGTTCCACTAATAGTAACCGTATCGGTCGGAACAATATTGGTTAACGGTTCCAATGGGTTGATACTAATAAGTGGGTTTCGGTTAGGTACAACCATAAATTGACGTGTAATGCGGGGTGATTCTGCGCCGCTGTCGTCCTTGGCATACACCGTGAAACTATGGACCACATCTTTGTTCAGCTCTGGTGTAATTGGGTTGCCTGCTGCATCGTACAATCGACCATTCTTAAATGTGACGGTGTAACTGATCGGTTGTGGCGTTCCAGTCGATGTGGTAACCAGGATATTCTTTTCCGATTCTTCATCAAACTTCAACTTTACAATAAGCGCATTTCCTGCATTCACATCGTTCGCGCTACCAGAGATGATAAGAGAATCCCCTTCATACAGCGTTTGATTGTTTGCAGTCGTGACTTCAACCGTTGGCGCACTGTTGATTTTAAAGTTAATCGTCTGCGTACTAACGTTCCCGGCATTGTCCTTAGCTGTCACTATCAGTGTATAACTTCCGCCTACCGTAATTGGTGTGCCGGATGTAAAGGCGTTTCCATTCAATGTTGCGGTGCAGCTCTGCAAGCCTGAGCCGCCTGTATCTGTTGCGGAGAAGGTCGGCGTAACCGATGTATAGGTTTGTCCTTCTGCAACGCCTGATACAGAGATAGTAGGCTTCGTTTTATCGATGGTAATGGTCCCGGTGTATGTCACCGTGGCAGTACCGCCATTCCCGTCTGTTGCGGTGATTACGACATTTGAATACTGTCCTTGTGACAAGTCTGATACAGGCCATGAGAGTGTCCATCCTCCAGATCCCTTTACAGTTGTTTGTTTAGTGATACCTGCTATGGTTGCACGAATAGTTACAGTATCTCCATCCGGGTCATTTACGGTTCCAGATAGGCTGCAAATACCTTCGGATAAGATTATATTCATAACCGAATCCAGGGCGGCTGTTGGTACTGAGTTAAAAATGCTTTGTGGGATAGAAGATGCAGGAATTCGAATACCTACCCTCACGTCTTTGCCCTGTGCTTCAAAGGTTATATCTTTGCCCCTGTCATTCGGTGAAAGCTGATACGAAGACGAGCCTTGAACTTTATCCATGGTAACGACTCTAGCAGTTCCATTACTACCTTTATTTTTTCCATCTACATATATATTGATGGGCTTAGGTTCATCAAAAAAGGCATACTGATAAATCCCATTAGATTCAACCGTAAAATTAACGGTTATATTTTTGGTATCTGGATTAAGCGTTATATTGTAAACCGAGCCGTCTCCTGTTCTATCGTAGTTATCTCTACAATAGGCAATAGCATTAGTTATAATGATGGGGGAAGCAGCATAAGCTCTTGCCGGTGACTGGAGATTATCAATCTGTACCCCTCTTTCTTCCAGTTCCTCTTTTGTCCGAACTTCTGCCCGTCCAAGGATACATACATCGGCAACAAAAAAGTCGGTAGATAATGCCCGGTTATCTCCCAGCAACTTATCTCCGACTAATCGTTTCACTATCAACCGTCCTTCATACTCAGCAACAACGATATCGCCATCATGGCAGCCTTCCATCACTTCAACAATCTGCCCATCCCACAACGTCGGCTCCATCGAACACCCGGACACTTCGAGCAACGTACCTGTTTTATACTTCTCGGAAAGACAAATCATACGTCTTGAACACCCCCGGTTTCATCGTTTTGGTTACTGGATCAGGCTTGGAAGGGCTACGAGAAATGATGGCTCCTTTTTTGTAGCTGTTCTGCAGGTGATTCAGAGTAAGCTTATCTCCTTCAACAGCCTGTATGACGACTTCCTCCCAGTACTCATCATCATATATGGTTGCTTCCTCTCCACTTGTAAAAGAATCGTCTATCATAAAGACAGAAAGAGTAATTGGTTCTTGGCTTGCGTTGACAGGAGCGGGAAGCATGGCCTCTGCTGTCTCCCTTCGCATTAGGTGTGGCTCCACACCGTCCATTGTTTCAAAAAATGTCCCTTTTCCTCCTGTAACCCGTCCATCAATTTCCATATAGACTTTCATACGGGCCATTTCTAACTCCATTAACTCTAGTTTCTCATGAGCTAAAAGGATTCCATCTTCCACATGATCTAGGTTTACCTGATTTAATGGTGTTCCTCGCTCGATGATATCCCCTGTGATAGGGTCTCTAATCGTATCTTTAAAACGAATGGGTACGTATCCGGCCATTTATTTCACCTCCAGTTTAATCTCAAGTTCAAAACAAATCACAAAGCCATCGGTACCCTTTTGTACGTTGTGAGTCTTAATGGCTAATTGGTTTCCGGTATGGTCCAACAGCACGGCATTGGTGATATGTCCAGTGTCATTTTGAATGTAGATGTACTTTCGAATTTTATAACCATCTACCAAGGTACGATAAATCGGAAATTCTTTTTGTTCCCCATTGATAGTGACCAGTGATTTTGCGACGGCAGCATCTGCGGCATCGCGAATAACATCTAAGTATCTCGGTTGTATAACCGTTCCTTCAGCCAAGATTTACGCCCCCTCTCCTGTATAGGCTTCTCCACAACGTTGATATGGAACGTCAAAGCTATAAGCATCACCTAAGACGTTTACGCCAGCTTGTGCCAGTTGTCCGTCTTGTACCCCTTCGGTAATAGTTTCACCGCAGCGTCGGTAGGTTACATCAAAGTTTCGTGCATCCCCGCCAACGATAATAGGAGTTGTCATCGTTTTTGCTACCGCTACCGCTTGATTTACATGAACCGGTCGTATATATTCAAAATCCCTATAAAGATGAACAAGATTGATGGCTTCATCCGCTGCATATTCAAACAAAACTTCTTTCTTTAGAAAATCTTCCGTAACATCAAGTAGTTTTCCAGACTGTGAACCCATAAGCCGAAGAACAGGAAGCTTAAACGGGCGCTTGGCCCACCGCTTTTTTCGTATGGCTTCTCTTCGCTCCGCAAAACTACCAGTTTGCACCTTACGAAAGTAAATCCATTCCCATACTTCCAGCGCATAGGTCGCCCGCTGGAGAATGAATTGGTCCCGCAGCTCGTTCGTGATTTTCTCGCGGTCATCCATCTCTTTTTCCATGACGGAAAAGTGACGCTCCGCCATGTCGATTTCGTACCAGTATGGCGGCAATGCTTTTCGATAGCGGAGAGGAATCATGATAATACCACCTCAACCTGCAAGATTGATTTCGTCGGTACAATCATATCTTCTGTCTTTCCATTCATCGTAAAGCCGGAATAATTCTCTCCCATATCTACCACAAGAAGCGCGGCAACATAATTATAAACAAGCCTGGTTCGTCCTTCCGCATACGAAAGAATACGTTTTTTAATCTGTTCCGCCAGAACTGTGCGATCTCCGGTTGTTTCAAGCGCTGCCTCAATTCGCAGCGTAAAGACAGGTGCTGGATGGATGGCCAGGTCATGTCCGGCGATCCGTTTATCCTCCCACATCAAGTCTTTTACGTGTTCAGCAAATTCCAGCGTTATCGGCTGACCATCCATATTTGTGAGGTAAAGATCGATAGAATTGTCATGCCGCTCCTTTTCAATCGCAATCGCTCCGCCTACGCCGGGAACCTCTTTGACCCATAGCTCATAATCCTTGCGCCGCCCGCTTCCTTCTTCGATAAAGGCGCGGTCCAAAAGACGAAGCCTGAATGTATCATCGTCCTCGCCTTCCTTTTTAACCAGTCCATCCGCCCAGCCATGCGCTTCCAGGAATTCGCCATCAGCCCATATGGGAAACGCCTGAATAAAGCCATACGTCCATAATTCCTGCTGTTCTGCGTATTCCTGGGCAATCGGATACCACAAATCATAAAAATATTCCCCTTCGCCTGTCGGCGGCGGGGGTAAGCCACGCTCCTTTGCGATTTCAATCGCCCGATTTACCCAGCGTTGATAAATGTCATCTGGCGTTTCTTCCAAAATAGGCACATAAGGAAGCTTGGGTAAGTCTGTAAGTTTCATAGTCTAATCGCCTCCTCTACCTCTGCCGTCCCGGCAAGCCCAACCAAATGAATTCTCACATACACTTCATGGGCGTCTCGCTCTATGGAAAGCACCTCGGCTCGCTGAATTTCGGGATGGGCGGTCAACGCTTCTTCCATATCCCGCTTAATTTCAACGTCTTCCCATCCCGGCCATTCTGATTTCTCAACGCCAATATCCTCGCTATATACGACATACTGGAAACGCTCGGTGTTGAGGATTTTCATCGCCGTCTGTATCAGGAATTCCGCATACGTCTTGGTCTTGCGCGCGCGGCCATCCTCATCTACAACCGCGCATCGATTGCGAAAATCAAGCATGTACGTCCATTTTTCATTTGAAGCAGCCCCTTCGTATATTTCCGTTTCCTCCATATCGATAAGGTTCATCTCAGGAAACAAAGAAATCGGCTCATCTGTCACCTATCCTCACATCCTTTCCCTGCACATAATACTGTTGTCCAGCCAGCCAAAAGACGTCTAATCAGTCAACCGCCTGGTATTTCTGGCAGCAACATGACCGAACATGTTTATCCTACATTTAACTTTATACATCTGATTTGATAAACCGACACATGTTTGTGGTGGGAGGTAAGAAAAGAAGGAAGGGCAGGAGGGGTCGAAAAAAGACACGCTGGCCTTTCTTTTGCCGTAGCACAGGGCGCATCAAACCTCTTCCTTTTTCCAAATCTCCTGCTTCCAACCACGCTCCCCTGTCAAAATATCAAATGTACTTTATATAGTAATCAATAGTGTCTTCACTGCTCAAAGCTTCACCTTATTGTGCGGCGCTCACAAAATCATCGCCTGTGATTGCTTTGAATTGTGTTACCGTAATCTCACCAAACGGATTTTGCTCCGTTTTTACAGCAAGCCGTAGTTGATCCTTCGTAATCCATTTCAATTTGTATGCTAAGCTCCAAAAATCCATGGCTATTCACCCTCCTTCAATCGAATCAGCTCCAGCTTAACCCTGGCCAATTCCTGCCCTAACGTTTGGATAATCGTATCCTTCTGCATGCTACCAAGTTTCAGCAATGCCATCTCTTGTCCCATTGTAAGCATTGGCGCTTCAGCCTCTTCCCGTTCTTTTTCAATTTGTGAAAGCGGCTTTTCATTAATGATAATCAATCGAATGCACCCCCGAATCCGTTGACAATAACCTGACTGTTTGCTGTGCCTTTTTCAAATATAAATCGTATGTTTACGCCCCATCGTTCGGCGGTCTTCTCCGTATTCGTAAAGAGAAAGCCGCGATTAAAACGGACATGATTCGTTATGTCCTCCCAGGCAGGAGAAGCATCGAAGGCATTGTTACACGCTTCGATTTTCATTGTTGCCCCGTTCGGTACTACCGCATCAAGAGTGACAAGAATTCGTTTGGCGGCAACATCGGTGATGAACGGTTGTTTCAGCTCAAATTCAAGCTTGGTTTCCTGCCGGACAAACGTATAGGTACGTGTCGCTGCCATACCTTTACTGTCAGTCGCTTCGATAACTAGCTTATGCTGAATTCCGGGCTGCAATCGTATCCAGATATCATGTGGAATCGCAATGGTGTTCTCCTGTCCGTCTACGCCCGCGAAGGATCGAATGACCTTTCCGTTGATTTTCTCTGTAACAGTAAAAGCATCTTTCTCTGGTTCGGTCACGGTATATGCTTTGGACGGCATTGC
>NZ_KE952692.1 GCF_000466385.1 Aneurinibacillus aneurinilyticus ATCC 12856 | reverse complement strand
ACTTTGGATTATACTGGATAATCAACACCCTTGGGTTTTTGTTTAAAATTATCTTAGTTTTTTTATGTGTAGAACTTAATTTACTAGCATAAAATTATTTATGTAACTACCTGATTCCCTGGCTGTAAAGAAAAAGCCTTGATTGTCAGGAGAAAAGAAGGCATGTTCGATAGCACCATAATTATCGGTTTTCAGTACTTCTTTTTTACCCGTTTTAAGGTTATACAGATATAATTTCCTCTCTTTAAATACCGTCGGAGCGGTTCTAATCAAGGCAAGATTTGTGTCCTTCGAAACGGAAAAAAGCGTGACCATCTCTTCCACTTTATAGATTTCCCTTAACATTTGTCCCTCTACATCGTATTCAGCAATCCGGTGAACAGCAGGTACTACCTTCGTTGTTTGCTCTATGTCTGCTTTTTTTGATTTTTGTACCCTTCCTTTTCAGAATAGAGAGAAGCATAAAGTTTTCCGGTAAACGGATTAAGTGTCAATGAACGATCGGAAGTGTCATGATCTTTTTCATCCCAAAGGCTTAATTTTTTTGATTGTAAATCATAGGTTGCTAATGGAATATTCCTTTGGCATTTTGGCGATGTAGATAGAATGATTTTTTTGTCCACTGGAATCATGCGATTAATTGCGAACAATTGTGTAGTTAATTGTTCCTTCTGTTTGGTTTTTAAATCAAATTTGACAAGTTGATCTGCTCCAGTGGAATCACACTCAGAATAATACAAAGTATGGTTCGTGCGGTCAATAGCTCCCAATGGGTACTGGGCAGTCATTAGTATCTGACCTACTTCTTCCACTTTTTTTGTAGTAAAGTCATATATGTAATATGCTTTTACTTTTTAAAAACGGTATGGTATTTGGGTGTTTTTGCCCATACCCCGAAAAAGGGGAGCGCCTAGACTACTACGGCAAGCATTTATGAGAAGCAGCAAGGTCGATAAAATCATGACCACCCATCCCAACGGGTGGTCATGATTTCGAGCGTTTCACGCCCTCAACTGGCTAAAGCCTAAATAAAACGGAGCAGCTCCGGACTTTTCTGCCCGGAGCTACCCGCACTTGTCGAATAAAAAATGGTCTCTTAAAATGCTCGGCCATCGAGTAGTAACGAAGAGCATCCTTGTCTATGTGGTTCCTCGCGAGGATTCGATCACTCTTTGCTCTATCCCGTCCAACAACAAAGCGATTCCCGATTCGAACATCTCGTCAGATCCGATTAAATTGAATAGTTGGGCATCATGCATTCGCTCGATCAGACTGAATTGGGAGAGATTGATTTCGGAACTGCCCTCGCCCTCGTCTTCAAGCGTCAAATGCAACATACGCTGTTCGTACTCGTCTATGGCATAATGGATCACGAAATTGAACACATGGGACACATACGAAAACTTCTGCTTATCCGATAACTGCGTCGGCTCGATCATTTGCAGCAGGCAGTCGAACAACTGCAAATAATCGGACTCGGGACGCGACTTTATGAGAATTTGGGCAGAGCATGGAAACTGTTTCAGCTTCTGACGGATGACTTGTATGCTTAATAACAGCCGTTCCCTCCATACTCCGGTTTCAGGAAGATCGCGGATGATCTCTCGTGCAACTTCGTTCGCAAGTGCCTGGAACAAAATTTGCTTGTTCTTAAAGTACCAATAAATCGTCGGCGCTTGAATATGAAGTTCTGTGGCGAGACTTCTCATCGTAAATTGCTCGATGCCTTGAGAACTAAGCAGCTTCCACGAAGCTTCTATGATCTTCTCTTCAGATATATGGGGCCTGCGCTTTTGCTTCATCCTGTCACTTCCCATCGCTTTTCTTTTATCTCTTATTATATCTTAACTGGGCTTTGGTTTGGAAAGAAACAAACTCAACACCAACGCGGCGAAGATTAACCTGGAGCTTAATAATTTGAATTAAATTAGGGTATAAAAAAATACGTTGGAACAAATGTAACTAATCTTCGATAACCATATCTTCATCCGGCAACGGCTTTTGATTATACATATCGGTGCCAGCCTGCGAAGATAACCGAACATTCCTCATGCCGCGCTGAATGGCGGGTAATTCATAATCCCGAAGTGCGTCCAGCAATTGCTTATTTCCGTTTTTCACTTGAATCAATTCTTTGGATAGCTCGCTTGCGTCAAACAATGCCGCATTTGCCCCGGTACCGGCAGGAGTCATCGGATGAAGAGCGTCGCCCAGCAATACGACTTGCGTCGTTTCCTTCCACGGCTTATATGGCATCACATTACGAAGATGATAAACTGCCGTTAATTCGGGTTCGGCCAACTCAAGCATGCGTTTGACTTGCGGATGCCATTCTCGGGTTCTTTCTTGCGCAAGTTGCAACAATTCCGAACCGCTCAATTGGAAAAGTTGTTCATCGGGAATATGGAACCATTCCGGCGATCCGGCAAAAACGGCATAAAGATAGTCTTGCTGCGGAGTGATTTTCACATGAGGCGCCAACGTTTCCGGAATCTTCTCCAGAGGCTGTTTGAAGGCCATATCATCAAGAAGTAGAAAGCCTGGAGCTTCTCCATCCGGACACCCGATACCTCGCATTTCTTTGCCGGTGGGTAAATTCAATTCCTTTCTACGATGTTCGTCCAGAAATACCTTGGTATATAATACCCTTCCTCCCGTATCGAAAATTTCAACCCTAGGCTTATATTGATTCCGAACCTTGGACGCACCGCCGTCAGCTCCCACGAGTACATCTGCGTCAACATACTCCCCATTGTCAAACCATGCTCTAATTTGTTCGTTGTCCAACTTCTCGTAGTGCGTGAATCGGTAGCCGAAATGAATGTTTTCATCCAATTCTCCAAGCAGTACTTCTCTAAATGTAAACCGATTCACGGCAGGCTGAACCTCTTTAGATTGTTTGTTCACTCCTTCTGGTCCTCCGTCCGGTTTTAAGGAGTATGCGTCGAGGAATACAGGATGGCTCGTAGTGTAAACTGCAGTCGAAAGATGGAGCTGGTATAGATGACTCGGTAAGCAATTTCGAAGCGCGGTCGTACCGTCAGGATTCAATTTAATACGATATCCTGTTTGGCGAAATGAAGATGACTGATCTCTTTCGTAGACATGAAAGTCGATATTGTTATTCTTTAGACTTTGGGCCAGAGCAAGCCCGCCAAGCCCGCCTCCTATAATAGCTACAGAAATTTTACGCATCTCTTCACCAGCTCCTCTAACATTATTAGATTTATCTTACATCGTTATATTAATGTGCACTTAAGTATCTTGTCAACTATTAAACTTAAACGCCGCAACTCGATGCTATGTTACTGAGCATTTTGCATAATTCTTAAGTTAATCGCAGCAATTCCGGTCGTGCTGATCATAGCGCTATGTGGGGTCATTTTTTTCCGATATTGTTCACGGGCGGCGGAAGCATCGGCTATGGAATACGGTATATATATCATGTGCAGTAGATGCTTTGCGTGCAAAAGGAGTGGAAATTTCAGAAGAATAATTGCGATAGTTGGTTAACGTTGCGAATCTCCCATCATTATGCATTTTGACTGTGCAAATCAGGAAGGAAATTACAGTTATAATGACGAAGGAGGAACCAGCACTGTAAGTAAAAATATTAAAAAGTGAAAGGATGATGTCATGTGGCTTTAACGGAAGTGAATTTGGTTGATAAGGCATGCTCATGTATTGATGAACAGGATGCGATTGCGTTTTTACAGAAGTTAGTCCGCATCAATAGCGTGAATCCGCCCGGCACGGAAAAAGCGGTAGCCGAAGCAATTAAAAACAGGCTGGTTAAGGCAGGGATTGCTGTAAAATTGGATGAAGTGGCACCAAACAGAACGAATTTGTTTGCTGCACTATCCGGTGCTACAACCGCTTATGTAAATGGGCAGCAAACAAGCACAGACAAGGTCCTCGCTTACAGTGGTCACTTCGATACAGTACCAATCGGGGAAGTGGAATGGAAGCATGCCCCGTTCGGGGGTGATGTGATAAATAGATATATGTATGGCCGTGGTACAGCCGATATGAAAGCCGGCGTGGCGGCCATGGTGCTGGCACTTGAATGTCTTCAACGTGCAGGAATCAAGCTGGGCGGCACGCTACGCTTCGTTGGTACAGTCGGCGAGGAGGTGGATTGCTTCGGCGCTAAACAAATTGTGCAAAAAGGCCAGATAGATGATACGACAGCCATGGTTATTTCCGAACCGAGTGCCAATGAGATTTTTTGTGCCCATAAAGGCGCATTGTGGATAGCGGTTACTGTTTATGGGAAAACGGCGCATGGTTCCATGCCGGAGCAAGGGGTGAATGCTATTCAGCTCCTTACCCGGTTTATCGGTGAATTGGATGCATATGAATTCGAATACGAAGAACATCCCCTGCTTGGTGAACCGACCATGAATATTGGTACGATTCATGGTGGAATCAAAACGAATGTCGTTCCGGATCGTTGTACGTGTACGCTTGATATCCGTACCGTTCCCGGTCAGAATCATGACGAAATTGTCGAGCAATTGCGTGCAAGACTGGACCGGCTATGCAATATGGCAGGCGCCTCCTATGATATTCGGATCGCCAATGACATGCCGCCGCTAACAACCGATTCAGAAGATACATTTGTCCAGCTTGCGGTTGATTGTGCCCGCAAGCATACCGGACAGTCCCTAAAGCCTAAAGGCGTGCGCTACTTCACAGATGGTTCGGTTTTTGCGCCTCACCTGCATGTGCCGACATTTATTTATGGACCGGGAGAGCCGACGATGGCACATCAGCCGGATGAATGGGTAGAAGTTGATAAGTACCTTGTATCGATCCGCTTCTTTATCGCGATGGCGATAGAGTATTTGGGAGGATCAGAAGCAGAGGATGAGCGCTGAAAGCAGTAGAATGACGAGCCTATGCCACCTTGTCATACCAATTTTTCCCTACGCCTGTCGATAGATGCCGAGCACCATCGGCAGGCGGTTTCCATTGCCTGCGTACTAACTCGCTTACAATAGTGAGAAACAGTAGTCTTGAATCTTTCGGATGTGCATCTTTAAGATACCGCTTCGGCATAAGGCGCTGTTCTTCACATCATTATATTCGGTTTTATGCATGCTGGTTCGACAATCGAATCACATCGAATAAATCGACTTTTTCCCGGGTTTTTTCATGGTATAATACGTTTCCTTGTACATGATCAATGAACAAAACTCCATTCAAATGATCAATTTCATGCTGAAGGCAACGTGCAAGAAAGCCCCTGCCTTCAAGGAAAAATGTTTCCCCCTGCCGATTCATACTCTTAACCACCACATGGTTGGCTCGTTTTACGATACCTGTATAACCTGGAAATGATAAGCAAGCTTCTGGACCTGCTTGCTCGCCACTCGTCTTTATAATTTCTGGGTTGATTAGCTCAATTAATCCTTCCCCACAATCCATGACAATGATTCTGCGCAATATTCCTACCTGTGGAGCTGCCAAACCCGCACGCCCGTCATCCGCATATAATGTGTCTGCCATATTATCAAGTAGTTTAATAATTTTTGGTGTAATTTCATCAACAGGTTTGCTTTTTTTGCGCAGAATGGGATCGCCAAACGGCAAAATCTTTTTTTGTGACACGAAAGCATTCTCTCCTTTCTGATTATGCTTCCCTTACTTTTTTATACGAAAATGTTCCCCTTAAAGGCAAAA
>NZ_KE952691.1:1985-5839 GCF_000466385.1 Aneurinibacillus aneurinilyticus ATCC 12856 | reverse complement strand
TGTGTCCCGTTGTGGTGGCCTTTTTCTCTTTGGATAATCAACACCCTTGTTTTGAAATATTATTTAAACACATAAAATAAAGGGTATCCTATTTATAGTGTGCAATACATTCCGATTTTTTATTTTCATTACGAAAGGTTGTTGTACGTTGTGGGGGATATCACAATAGCGATTCATCACGTTCTTTATTTGCTCATTGTCATTTTTGCCGGAGGAATGATTGCCGGAAAAGTAGCTTCCAAGTTAAAAATACCCGATGTGGCTGTGTTTTTACTTCTCGGTATTGGAATTGGTCCAGGATTGCACCTGATTTCTGAAGAAAGCCGTTCTTTCATAAACCAGTTCATTCTTATACTTGGAGCTACGCTAATTTTATTTGATGGGGGACGTAATATTCGTTTGCAATCGCTGAAAAAGGTATGGCCCACGATAAGCTTATTAAGTGTTCCCGGCGTCATTATTACTGCACTTGTAACGGGATATGGTGCACATGTATTTTTACATATTCCCTTGCTTTATGGCTTTTTATTAGCTTCTATTATTGCTTCCACTGATCCAGCCACCTTAATCCCGGTATTTAAACAGGTGAAAATTCGACCAATTCTACGCGAGACAGTAGAAAGTGAATCAGCGTTTAATGATGCGACGGGATCGATTCTCACCTTTAGTGTGTTAGCCGTTGTAATGGGAACCAGCGATTTTTCCATCGGTGCAAGTACACTTGATTTTTTTAAGGTAGCATTGGGCGGGATGTTCATCGGTGCACTTATAGGATTTGTTGGCGCTTATTTAGTTTCTCATGTTGTGTTTGGCTTTTTACGGGATTATACGGTAATAGGAATGCTGGTTGTGGCGTTATTCTCTTACTTGTTAGGAGACTTGTTGCATGTAAGCGGTTTTATGGCGACTTTTGTTGCCGGAATTATCTGGGGTAATTCCTCTTGCTTCAGGCTTCATATGGAAGCGAAACAAAGGGAAATCCATCACTTTTCGGAGAATATGACCGTAATTATGCGTATGCTCATTTTTATTCTGTTAGGTAGCCAGGTAAATTTTTCAACAATAATGAAGCATCTCTGGGGAGGGCTTCTTGTTGTTTTTGTTCTAATGTTTGTTGCACGTCCATTGACTGTCTTCGCTTGTACTTTGCCTGACCGAAAAGCAAAATGGACTTGGGGAGAAATGTTATTTATGTGTTGGACAAGAGAAACAGGTGTGATCCCTGCTGCACTATCCGGTATCATTGTAGGAATGGGCGTGCAATATGCAGATGCCATTGCAGCTGTTACCTTTCTTGCGATTTTGATCACCATCTTACTGCAAGCGAGCGTGACACCATATGTAGCTCGGAAATTAGGAGTAGAGGAATTACGCAAAAAGCAAGGGACAACGTAAGTGCTGTACTTTGCCTTTATCCCAAAAAAACTTTCCTTTCAGAATTATTTTCATGATTTGCGGACAGGACACTCGCGACTTCAGTCGTGAGTAATTGACACTAGCGGTATGTACGCCTCCTCCATATCCTTGATATCGATCAGCATATGGGCCTGGAAGCAGGAAAACGATCATTATACTTTTCATCAGCGCTTCAAGGCCTTATGTTGATGATATCTACCTATCTGGAGCAGTCTCCTATTGGAGAATTCGAAAAACTTTACTTGTTTTTCATGATTGTTCGCCTTTTATTCCTGTATAATCCATAAGATACGTTTAGTAAATGTTTTTCCTTTATAGCTCTATACCCGTCAAGTTTGGATTGCTTGATACCTTTAAATCGAAACCCTTATATAACCATTCACAAAAAAGAACATTTGCTTCATTCGTTATTGTTCATCCTAATATATGAGTGGCTTGTATAATTCTTATCTTCTTACAAGTCCCAACACCTTTTCCTTATCATCTATTTCTTTTTCCCCTTCTGATGGTTGGGAAAGCTGTATACACTCGCGGAAAGCAAAGTGTTTACAGCCTACACACTTCTTTGTTTCAATTTGAGCCAGTGCATAATTAATTGCTTCTCCTGTATGATTGAAGAAATGTTCTTCTCCAAATTCACGATATAGCCCTGTTTTTTCTAACGCTTCTTTCAATGAAGGAACAATTCCAGAAATAAGAACCAAACCATTTTGCTTCTTAAAATGTTGAGCAATATTTCTAAAATAGAACTCGCCTGTGGTATCCATGAATGGAACTTTTCCCATGCGCAAAATCAAGATTTTTGGTTTGCAATGAATAGTTTCTAAAATGCCCTGTTCAAATGTTTGTGCAGCTCCAAAGAAAAGGGGCCCTTCAATTGTGTATATGCTAATTTGCGGGCAATCATGGGCTTCATTCACGACATGGGATCGCACTTTTCTATTTTCCTTGGTGTCATCCGGAAGAACCTTAGTAATAACGAGCATTTTGCTCATCCGTTTGGCAAACAAAATCACCGCCAAAATCAAACCTAGTTCTACAGCAGTCGTTAAACTCGTAAACACTGTAAAGAAGAAGGTGACAAGCAAGACAAGCGAATCGCCTGTTTTTGTTTTTAGCACATGAAGAAAGTGTTTTCGCTCGCTCATGTTCCAAGCTACCATCATTAAAATAGGGGCCATACTAGCAAGTGGAATATGAGAAGCATAGGGAGCTAAAAGCAGAAGCGTCAATAAAACAACCAACCCATGAATGACACCAGACATAGGCGAAACGGCTCCGCTTTTGATGTTGGTTGCAGTTCGTGCGATCGCCCCTGTTGCTGGAATCCCTCCGAATAAAGGCGTAATAATGTTGGCGATTCCCTGTCCTATGAGTTCTCGATTGCTGTTATGCTTACTGTTCGTCATTCCATCTGCTACGACAGCAGATAACAGGGATTCAATTCCGCCAAGTACGGCAATGACAAACGCTGGAGCAAGCAACTGTTGAATATGTCCCCAGGTTATATCTGGAATATGGAAATGAGGAAGCGTATTCGGAATAGCCCCAAACGAGGTGCCTATGGTAGGAACATGTTCTGAAAAGAACAGGGTGGCAATCACACTAGAGACGATCAATCCAATTAAGGAACCAGGTATTTTGGGTAAAAGTTTAGGTGTAGTTAAAATAACAAGAAAACAAATAAGCGCAGTAGCAAGACTATATAGATTGATAGTATGAATATGAACAACAATTTCTTTCATATTAGAAATAAAATCTTCATGCTTTTTGATACCTGTAAGGCCCAAAAGATTAGCAATTTGTCCTGTAAAAATAATGACGGCAATTCCTGAAGTAAATCCAATGGTAACAGGTTGTGGAATAAATTTAATTAGGGAACCGAGTCTAAAAAGCCCCATAAGGCACAGCATAATTCCTGCCAATAAGCCAGCAAGCAATAAATTTTCATACCCATAAACAATGACAATCCCAAACAAAATAGGGATAAATGCACCTGTAGGGCCTCCAATTTGATACTTCGAACCGCCAAATAACGAAATCAGAATTCCCGCAATACAAGTTGTATAAATGCCATATTCCGGCTTCACACCTGAAGCAATCGCAAAAGCCATGGCAAGCGGAATGGCAATTACCCCAACAATCACACCTGATAGAAGATCTTTTTGAAAAGATTCAAATGAATATCCTTCAAATCTCCCCGTAAATAACCTCTTCATTCCTAACCCTTCTTTTCTTGTTTGATTAACGTTATAAATCAAGTAGCTGGAATTTTAGCAAGACTATATAAGTTACACTTGATATTTTGACATGATCACGTGGTTGGAAGGAGGAAATTCGAAAAAAAGAGGAGGTTGGACGCGCCCTGCGCTTTGGCAGAAGAAAGGCCAGTGTGTCTTTTTCAGACCGTGCCCACCCACCGCCCTTCCGTCTTTTCT
>NZ_KE952691.1:0-1885 GCF_000466385.1 Aneurinibacillus aneurinilyticus ATCC 12856 | reverse complement strand
AAGTTTGTCGATTGATCAAACCAGATGTATATAACTCTGTTCTATTGTGTTTATGATTTTGTGATATTACACAAGTTAACTCTCCCCTTATGATCCTAGTTCTCAGCTTATTTTCCTTCATGCTATCGTTCCACTATCTGTTTTACGCTTATGTCTTCTTCATCCAGCTCTTCCAGCATGGAAATCGTATCAATTAAATGATTATTAAAAATTTCTCGTGCGACAGCTAGCAATTTTGTAATCAAAGGATCTCGAAGAGAGTACATCACTCGCTTTCCATCCTTAGTTCCCACAACAATATTTTTAGCACGTAGTACGCTTAATTGTTGGGAAACAGCAGAACCTTCACTATTAAGAATACTTTGAATTTCATTTACGCTTTTTTCACCTTCCACCAATAATTCGAGAATACGTATTCGTAAAGGATGTGATAAAGCTTTAAAAAAATCAGCTTTAAATTGCTGCATGTCGTTGCCCACTCAAATTCCTCCATCTTTTTAACGTATTATTTCCCAGCAGTATCCTATACATATTCAAATATTTGAATATGTATAGGATACTGCTGTTCCGAAAAATTTTCAATACAAATTTTCTAATGTAATAAAGAACTAAAAACGGACGTTTTCATACAGCTAGTGAATTAGCTTTTATGGCTGCAATAACACCTCAAACAGCCAGCTTTCACCTTTCTAAATTAATAGAAGGTAACCTTGTTCACGTTGAAAAACATGGACGCCATCGCTATTATCGGCTAGCTAATGAAGAGGTAGCGCGTTCGTTAAAACAATTTAATCAAGTAAAATTGCTTCGGGAAGCCAGAACTTGCTACGATCATTTATCAGGAAAATTAGGAGTCGATTTAACTGAATCGATATTAAATGCTTGTTATTTGGAAAAAGAAGAAAGGGAATTTGTAGTTACACCTAAAAGAATCACTTGAAGAAAATTCCCTTAAAGAGATACCTTCATTTTGTAAATACGGATCAGGCAATCCAGGATATTGCTCTATATCCGAAAATTATAAGTATATTGGACATACTTATGCACCATTTGAAATAGCCTATGCAGGAGGATTTGGTGGAGAGATGGAACTACTTAATACTACTGAAAATAAAATAACTGAACTCAAAAAAACACAAAAAGCATATGAAGAGTATATGAAAATAACACACTCCAAGATTAAATGAATTTTCAATTTATCAAAGAGCCTACCAGCCTAAACCAGTGTGTTCTTCTTTGTGACTTGGTATCTATTTACTACACCAGCGTCTAATCCTAAATCCCGTAAGCCTTGTGGAACAAAACGAAAACTCGGCATAATCGCCGAGTTTCCCATTCCATCATCCGAGTTTTAGAAATCCATTTCCTGTATTAATTACATGCACACGCGATAATAACCAAGAGGATAAACAGAACAAGAATGACCCCGATTTCCTCTCTCTCATGAAAGAATCCCATACGTTCACCCCTCCATGTATGATTGATTTACTTACACTTCATACTATGCGGTTGCGTATGGACAGGTGTTGGGTAAATGCCCTTATTCATGGCTTTAGGGGAAATAAAGGCAGTACTTTTCGCGATGATAGTTGGGCCATTATCCATCGCTCCTATATTTATAGCTCCAATGACTGAAGACATAGACGCCCCTCTTTTTAACTGGATTAATAATTGTATACATTCCCCAAAAAGGTTATGGGTTAGTTTAAACTTTTTAGATAGTACTACATCACCATCCAAACAGATAGTGGGGTTCATCTTATTCTTTCTTCGCTTTCCCGATGTCTCCACTTACTACACCAACGCAAGCATAACTGATGAGTCCGATCTAAATCCTGCAAATCTTGTAAAACCAAGGGTGTTGATTATCCAGTATGATCCAGAG
>NZ_KE952690.1:31138-31576 GCF_000466385.1 Aneurinibacillus aneurinilyticus ATCC 12856 | reverse complement strand
ATGCCCTGGTTCGAATCCAGGTACCCCAGCCATTTTTCAGAATGCCTGTGGTTGCAACAAATAAAAAAAGTGTATATACTAATATAAAGATGCGGACATAGCTCAGTTGGTAGAGCACGACCTTGCCAAGGTCGGGGTCGCGAGTTCGAGTCTCGTTGTCCGCTCCATTTACACCATTTTAATAATAGAGCCTTAATATGGAGGTATAGCCAAGTGGTAAGGCAAAGGTCTGCAAAACCTTTATTCCCCGGTTCAAATCCGGGTACCTCCTCCATTTATCCCTTTGCCGGGGTGGCGGAACTGGCAGACGCACAGGACTTAAAATCCTGCGGTAGGTGACTACCGTACCGGTTCGATTCCGGTCCTCGGCACCATTTTCATTAGCAGTAGATGTCTTGTTGTTTTGCCGATGTGGCGGAATTGGCAGACGCGCACGAC
>NZ_KE952690.1:9474-31038 GCF_000466385.1 Aneurinibacillus aneurinilyticus ATCC 12856 | reverse complement strand
CTGAATACGTGGGTTCGATTCCCATCACCCGCTTGTTTTTATTGAATGTAGCGAATGATTTTTCGAGCTTGAAATAGGTAGCATGTCAATAACGCGTTTTTTCGTTCCATACTGGACGAAGAAGCGCGTTTTTTATTTTAATCAAATTTAAGGAAAAGATAAAAAGACGTAAAAAACGAAAGGAGGGTACATATGCTATTACCAGAAAAATTCTTGACCTGTGTACGATGTGAGGATGGGCTGAAGAGAGAGGAGGGACAAACTCCTGTTCCTGGTGAAGGTATTTCAAATGCTGAAGTTATGCTTATCGGTGAAAGTCCAGGGGCTGAAGAGATGAAAAACGCTCGACCTTTTGTAGGAAAAGCCGGCGAAAACCTGAATGACTTCCTTAAATCGGTTGGCCTGAATCGAAATAACATGTATGTTGCAAACACTACTCGCTGCCGGCCCTATAAAGTAACAGAAAAGATACTGAAAAATGGAACCAAACGAATTACAAAATCGAATAAGCCACCGTCTCAGCATGCCATCCGTTCCTGTGCTACCTGGCTGGACATGGAAATTGATCTTGTCAATCCTAAATTAATCGTTACACTTGGTTCTACACCGTTGAAACGTCTTCTTCCTGAACATAGCATTTCAAAAGTGCATGGTACATTACTAACTGTACCAATACAACGTGCAGGTATAAAAGAAGAGAGTCGAGAATTTACTCTGTCTGAACAGGAATTCCATCTCTTTCCGCTTTATCATCCTGCTGCGATTATATATCGTCGTGAACTACAGGAAGTATTTGAAGAAGATTTGAAAAAGCTTAGACAGGCTGTAGAGAAGCTTCAATTAAATTCTGTACTGGTGCAATAAATATTCTGTAAAAGAGGCTGTCCCCAAAATTCTACTTTTAGGGCAGCCTCTTTTCGCACTATTTCCCAATTATCCTATTTTTCTCTTAATGAGTGTAAAAATGAAGAGAATGACTCGTCCAATAATTTTTCTCGATTGGCATCTTCATTAACATCAGTATCAACTTCTATTTCATGTTTGGATATTCCGTACACATCATTTTCATCACAAATAGAACGGTGTACCTGTATGCTGTTTTGCTCGTTATTGTGACGACTTTTTTCTCTTTTCAATTGCATCCCACCTTTTATTTTTTATCACAATGTTAGTATTTGAATTGATGTGTAATTTATTTCGGTGAAAAACTAAACTGCGCTGTTTTAATGCATACAACCATACGTATTTTACAGTATGATGTAAGGAAGTGGAATTATGTAAAATTAAGTTTAATCCTACTAAAGAAGGTTACACTGAAAATAGCCTTTTTGAATGCAAAGGATTTTCAGTATGTAGGGTGGTGTAAGAGTGAAATGGGTAGTCAAATCTAAGCATACAAATGAAGATGAACGAATCGTTGCGTTAGAGCTGGAGGATGGAGATGGTACATTTGATGCCAATGTTAGATGGGATGGATGTATGGAGATACACATACGTTCAAAAACCGAAGAAGATAACATATTGGTTGATACTGTGCATACTTGCGATATAGATGGGCTCATAAATAAATTGCAAGGATTAAAACAAGTATGCCTGGAGTACTTCGATTAGACAAATGAATGAAGAGAATGATACAGAGAAAAGGCCCGGCGAGTATACGGGTCTTTTTTCATTTGTAGATAAATAACTATTTTGTTTGCTTACAGAGAAATTACATTTTTGCACGATAGCTATGAACGTGCATAAAGGTTTTTATGTCTGAAAAGTCGAAATAGTATGAGGGAGTTCTTTTCGTTATAAAATTGGCGACTTATACGCTATTTTGGCTGACAGAAAGGGGCGCAGTACAATGAATATACGAACGCAAGAAGTAAGATGCAATCCAATCCTTACCCGTGAAGATTGGAATAAACAGCGTCATGAAGCAGAGCAAAATCCGGGAGAGTTCCATGGCGAAATCGCTAAGCGAGAAATTCATTGGTACGATAGAAAAACAAATGCCTGGATCATTTGGAGTGATGAACAAAATCAATGGCTTGGCTTAGATGCGGATAACGGCTCTGCTGTTACCATTACGTATGCACCGGGATTTGAACCGTGGGATATGGCATTCGATAATAATGATGAACCGTTCTATAAGTGGTTCTCGGGTGGATTAACCAATGCCTGCTTTAATGAGGTAGATCGCCATGTAATAAACGGACATGGGGGTGAGACTGCCTTTTATTTTGAGGGTGATCGTTGGGATCAGGCTAAGAATGGTGGACGTGGCGGACCGGTTGTCGAATTCGCCGTTACGCGCAAGCAACTAATGCTTGAGACGGTAAAGGCGGCACAGGTACTCACGGGATTAGGCTTGAAAAAGGGTGACCGTATTGCACTGAATCTGCCGAATATTATGGAACAAATTTATTACACGGAAGCGGCGAAGCGTCTAGGAATTATCTATACGGCAGTGTTTGGAGGATTTAGCGACAAGACGCTAAGCGACCGGATTCATAATGCAGGCGCTACAGTGGTTATTACTTCAGATGGCGGGTATCGCAATGCACAAATCGTTGACTTTAAAGAAGCGTATACCGATCCGGCGTTGGATAACTATATTCCAAAAGAAACGGCACAGCGGATTGTAGAGGAGAAGCTGCATGAACTCAAACTGACGAGGGAGCAAGCCGCATTAATTAACGAAAAGGTTAGGCAGACGATTGGTAACGAGATTACGGTGGAACGTTCTGACGCGATGCGTGGCGTCGGCATGGCCTTAGCTCAGTTCCATGATATGGACGCTAAAGAAAAATCGCACATTCGCACAGTTATTGCCAAAGGACTCGTTGAGGCGCCACCCCGTGTCGAAGCTGTTATTGTCGTCCGCCATACACGCCAACAGGATTTGAATTGGCGTCCAGAGCGTGATCGCTGGTCACACGAATTGATTGCACAGGCAAGTAAAGAAGTGCTGCAAACAGCCGGTAAATTAGGATATGAGGTTGCGGACGAGAAAGAATTGCTTGAACTTGAGACGCAAGACTTCATCAAAGTAATGTATGCTGTATCCAGGCCTGAGCCGGTCGATGCTGAGTATCCGCTCTTTATTACCTATACAAGCGGAAGTACAGGCAAACCAAAAGGGATCGTACATGTGCATGGCGGTTATGTATCTGGCATTGCTCATACGATGAAAATTTCGTTTGATGCTAAACCAGGCGAAGATACAATGTATGTGATTGCCGATCCGGGCTGGATTACTGGACAATCATACCTTATTTCAGCTGCGTTGACGACGCGTACAGCGAGCGTGGTGGCAGAAGGGGCGCCTGTATTTCCGAGTGCAGGCCGCTATGCAAGTATCATTGAACGCTACAATGTAACTATTTTTAAAGCGGGCTCCACCTTTCTGAAAACCATTATGTCCAATCCGCAAAACAAAGCCGACGTAGAGCAATACCGTATGGATACGCTTCGTGTAGCGACCTTCTGTGCCGAGCCAACAAGCCCAGTCGTTCAGCAGTTCGGCATGGATGCAATGACACGACAGTACATCAATTCTTATTGGGCCACCGAGCATGGCGGTATCGTATGGACACACTTCTATGGAAACAATGACTTTCAGCTTAAAGCTGATGCGCATACATTTCCGTTACCGTGGATTTTCGGCGATGTATGGATTGTGGAAGGCACGGCGCCAAGTGGCAAAGCAAAGTACCGTTCAGCAGCTTATGAAGAAAAAGGGGAAATCGTTATTACGAAGCCATATCCTTATTTAGCTCGCTATATTTGGGGCGATGAAGCTAATTTTGGCAACTCCGACTGGAAAGGGGATGCAGAGCGCTACATTGATACGTATTGGGGCAGATGGGATGGTGTATGGGCTTATACGCAGGGGGACTTCGCCATGAAATATGAGGATGGGTCGTTCTCATTGCATGGGCGTTCCGACGATGTAATTAACGTATCGGGACACCGGATGGGAACGGAAGAAATTGAAGGCGCCATCTTGCGTGATAAGCAGATTAATCCTGATTCCCCGGTCGGGAATGTACTTGTTATCGGCGCACCACACCGAGAAAAGGGGCTAACACCGATAGCATTTATCCAGACGGCACACGGTGTGCGTCTGACGCTTGAAGACCAGCGTCGTCTGTCCGAGCTGGTCCGTCAGGACAAAGGCGCGGTCGCAGTGCCGAGCGATTTTATTGAGGTTACGCAATTTCCCGAGACACGAAGCGGTAAATATATGCGTCGCTACCTCAGTAAAATGCTGAGCGGAGAACCATTGGGCGATACATCTACACTTCGCAACCCGGAAGCCATTGCAGAAATCCAGCCGAAAGTCGATCAATGGCGGATGAAAACGAAGATGGAAGAAGAACAGAAGATTTTCGAGACCTATCGTTTCTTCCGCATACAGTATAATGATGTCCTTCGTGGCAAAAAAGTTGCGACTGTTACGGTTTCAAATCCGCCTGTCAATGCATTAAATGAACGGGCGCTCGACGAGTTGAATACGATTGTCAGCCACTTGAGTCGGCGTGAGGATATTAAAGTTGTTATCTTTACAGGACAGGGGACAAGCTCTTTCGTGGCAGGCGCCGATTTGAAGCAATTTCTTGAAGAAATGTTTGAAGTAGAGGACGTGCTGCCTTTAGCTCATAAAGCGCATCTGGCATTTAGTAGAATTGAAGGTCTTGGCAAGCCGGTTATCGCTGCCATAAATGGTGTAGCACTTGGCGGAGGCAATGAGTTTCAGATGGCGGCTCATTATCGGATTGCCGAGCCACATACGATGTTTGGCCAGCCAGAGATTAACTTGAACCTGATTCCGGGGTATGGCGGCACGCAGCGTTTGCCAAGGCTGCTGCAGCAACGCCATGGTACGGAGGGTTTCCTAAAAGCTGTTGAAATCATTCTCAACGGCCGGAGCATTGATGCGAAAGAAGCACAGCGTATTGGCCTTATCGATGAAGTGATGGATGGCTGTGATGATGTATTGGTTCGGGCATCTGCACTTGCGCGTGAATACATCTTATTTGGAAAAGGGGTGCTTAAGAAAGCATTTGATCGTCATAATAAATTCATCAATAACGGGAATAAGCCGCAACCGTTCCTGCAGGAAGCGATCGACGGCAATCAGGAGATTCAACGCATTTTTCGCCAGTCGGTCTGGGCTGGGCGTAAGGAAGCAGCAGACCGCGCCTTGGAAGCGATTCGTACCGGATATGAACAAGGCATTAAGAAAGGCATGGAATGCGAGGCACAGCTTTTTGCTGAAGCGGTTATTGACCCGAAAGGGGGTAAACTTGGCATTCAGGCGTTTTTTGATAAGAAGAGCAAGCCGTTGCCTACTCTCTCCAGGTTTCAGCCGGACGAGGCAAAACAGGCAGAGCTGATTCAAAAGGGAGAATTGTTGCCGATTGGCGCTCCATACTTCCCTGGATTTACACCACTTCCAACATGGCAATATGCATATGCAGTTACAAAAAACGATGAGACAGGCATGGTAGACCATGGTGAGCCAATCGATTGTGAGAAGAAAATCATTATTCCGGTTGAGAAGCCGAGTGCTAATGAAGTGTTGCTCTATGTGTTAGCCAGTGAGGTGAACTTTAACGATATTTGGGCCATTACAGGTATCCCTGTTTCCACGCTGGATGACCATGACATGGACTATCATGTAACAGGAAGCGGAGGTATCGCGCTTGTAGCAGCTGTAGGAAGTGAAGTGAAGCATGAGGGCCGTGTTAAGGTGGGGGATTTGGTCACTGTTTATTCGGGCCAGAATGAGTTGCTGTCACCAACAGTAGGTCTTGATCCAATGTTTGCTAATTTCAGTATTCAAGGGTATCAGGGACCCGACGGTTCACACCAACAATTTATGATCGTACAGGCTCCACAAGTGCATGTAAAGCCACAGGATGCGACTTTGGAAGCGGCAGGAAGCTATATTTTGAATCTGGGAACGATTTATCGTGCACTTTTCACCACACTGAGAATTGAGCCGAATAAAAATCTGTTTGTTGAAGGTGCAGCGACTGGCACGGGGCTTGAAGCTCTTAAATCGGCGGCATACAATGGCTTATACGTAACGGGCATGGTATCCAATGAGGAGAGGGCTGATTATATTCGTAAGCAGGGTGCTGTAGGGGTAATCAATCGGAAAAGTCCGGCATACGAAGGTGTATTTACGAAGGTGCCAGCGAATCCATCCGAATGGGCAGCATGGGAAGCGACTGGCCAGAAGATACTTAATGACTATCGCACACAGAACGGCGGACGTCTGGCTGATTATGTTGTATCCCACGCCGGGGAAGTCGCGTTTCCACGTTCGTTCCAGCTGGTAGAAGAAGGAGGGACACTAACTTTTTACGGTGCATCAAGTGGCTATCATTTTACATTTGTCGGTAAAAAAGGCGATAATACACCGCGTGAGATGTATGAAAAGGCCATGTTGCGTGCAGGTGAAGCGATGCTGATTTATTATGGTACGGACACAAATGCGGATGGCATCGTGGATGAGACCGGGCTTATTGCTATCGAAGCAGCGCGCGAGATGGGAGCACGCATTTTAATAGCAACTTACACGGATGCACAAAAAGAGTTTGTGCAAAGCCTTGGCTATGGTGACGCAGTGCGGGGGATACTCAGTATCGAAGAGATAAAAAGGCGGGAAGGGGACAACTTCGTATGGCCAAAAACGATGCCTGATCTGCCGAATCCGAAGACACATACGGAAGCATTTAAAGAGTCGGTGCGTCATTTTACTGATTATATCTTCAAGCCATTCGGTAGTGCGGTAGCCAAGTATTTACGATCTCCCGATAATCCACGCGGATATCCAGATATTATATTCGAACGTGCCGGGCATGACACACTAGGTGTCAGTACAACCCTCGTGAAGCCATATACCGGTCGCGTAGTTTATAGTGAAAACATGGGTAAACGTCGATACAGTTTCTATGCACCGCAAGTATGGATGCGCCAACGCCGCATTTATATGCCGACCGTGAACATTTTAGGTACGCATCTGTCGAATGCGTATGAGGTTATCCGGATGAACGAGATGATCGACGCAGGAATGCTTGAGATTACTGAACCCGTATTGGTGCCTTTTGAAAAGTTGCCGGAGGCACATCAAGAGATGTGGGAAAATAGGCATGTCGGAAGCTCATATGTTGCAAACCATGCAATTCCCCGTCCCGGTCTCAAGACTAAAGATCAATTATATGAAGCGTGGGCTGCTCAAATGAGCGAAGCAGGGAGCAGCGAAAGTTGAATAATTAGTAGTTGTGCCGCTTTAATCAAGGCTTTTTCAAGGAAAACCCGTTTCTTTAGGAGGCGGGTTTCTTTTATTGGTCATCGTTTATGTTCAGGAAAAAAGCAGCACTATTCCATCTTTCCGAAAAAATATGATATCGTAGAAAAGGACGCCATCATGATGGGAGAGAAATCGGATGAAACATGTTGCGGAAGGTATGCAGGATTTCTACCGTCGACTGACCAAAGACGGGTATCATTCTGAAGACGTTAAACCTGCGTTATATCAAGTTGAAAGAATTGTACATATGGAACAAGTGCGCCGTCATATTTTAAACTGTATGGATTGTCCGCTCTGTGAACGGGCAAAGAGCAGGGTGCCCGGTACAGGAAATACGTCCACACCGTTGATGATTGTTGGAGAAGGTCCTGGTGAAGACGAGGAGAACTGGGGATTGCCGCTTGTTGGTATTAGCGGCTCGCTGCTTACACTTATTCTGGGCAAAGCGGGAATTGGCCGAGAGCAAATCTATATGACGAATGTGGTCAAATGCCGCGTAACGGATGACAAGGGAAAAAACAGGACACCGATGCGTGAGGAGACGTTGGAGTGCGGCAAATATTTACGACGTGAGCTTGATATCATCAGACCGAGAGTTGTTTTAGCGTTAGGCAAGGTGGCATTGCAGTTTTTTTTCCCGGATATGAAAACAATGTCTCAATTCCGGGGAAACATATATGAGTATGAAGGAACAAAAGTAGTACCGACCTGGCATCCGGCCTATGTCGTGCGTCAGCGCGGCGATGCGCTTACCAAAGCAAAAAAAGAAGTGTGGAACGATTTGAAAGTCGCCATTGAATGTGCAAAGAGAGATGAGAAAAGGTGAAAATATGGAATCACAGAGGGAAGCAACAAAGAATTTATACGGATTGGATGAAAAGCCACCGGTTTCAGTAACGATAACAGCGGCGCTACAATGGTTTTTTATTACGCTATCTAGCTCCCTTGTTGTTCCGCTTGTAATCGGGGAGATGTATGGCCTGTCACCCCAACAGGTAGGCCAGTTTGTTCAACAAACGTTTTTTTTAATCGGACTTGTCTCGCTACTGCAGATATTGTTCGGCCATAGGCTGCCGATTACAGAAGGACCGGCTGGTATGTGGTGGGGAATTTTCATCATCCTGGTGAATTTGGGGACCGTTGCAGGGCAGGCACCGCAGGAAATCGGGCAATCCTTGGAAATGGGCCTGATTATTACAGGAATTATGCTTATTATTCTGGGGGCCACCGGATTTATTGGAAAGGTACAACAAATATTTACGCCGTTAGTCAGCGGTGGCTATCTCATATTGCTTGCGGTATCGCTTAGCGGACCTGTGATGAATGGGATGCTTGGCATCGGGTATTTTTCAAAGGAAAGCGGCGTAGAACCTGGACTTGCAATGATATCAATCGCTTTGGTGTTTTTTACGCTTATCATGATTCGGTCGCCCTTCAAATACGTACGCAGCTTTGCCATCCTTATTAGTATGATTATAGGGTGGCTGATTTATTTAGTCATGGACTGGACCAAGCCTCTTCAGGAAGCGAATGAGATATTTGCGCTGCCCCAGCCATTTTTCTGGGGGCCTCCTGTGTTTCATCTAGGTACTGTTCTTACGTCCCTTGTTACCGGATTGATTCTTATTACGAATCTTGTCGCCAGTATTGCTGTTGTTAGCCACGTATCGAATGTTCGAGCGAGAGAGGAAGATTATCGACGCGGCGGCATCATGACTGGAGTGGCCCATCTTTTATCGGGTTTCGGTGGTATCGTCGGTCTTGTGCCGCTCTCTATTTCCGCAGGAGTAATCCAGGTATCACGTATTGCTGCACGTCTGCCGTTTATCATCGCTGCGATTATGTTGATTTTGTTAGGCGTTCTGTCACCTGTTAGCCGCATCCTCGCCGGTCTTCCTTCTCCGGTTGGTTATGCGGTTATGTTTGTAACTTATACACAATTGCTTGGCTTTGGACTACGGGATTTCGGTCGGATTATTCTTGATGAGCGAAATATACTCATCATTGGCCTTGGATTGCTAGGCGGTATCGGCCTGATGTTTGTTCCGCCTGAAGCGCTTCAGGTATTACCGCCTATCTTTAGCTATATTTTCGGAAATGGTCTTGTCATGGGCGTATTGCTTATTATTTTTATGGAGCAGGTAGTATTTCGTAATCGCCACCATTAATATGTGTAAACATGTCGCCTGCAGAGCGGAGCAATTGTTCGTCTGTCCAGCGCCCGAACTCCGGATAAATAAAAAACACATGCAATAGTTGTGTCGCATCTTCTGCCACGCTTGTACGTACAGAATCTACGAAAGGGCTGCCGAACGGTCCTTTCGCATCGGCGAGCACCAGCTTGCCTGTACATGCAATGTCCCTACCGTTCAACCCTTCGTACGTTTCATTCTCCCGTCCAAGGCGTAAGGTCACATCGCCTTCAATACAGTCCCGATTATACAATCCAGCGGGAAGGCCGAATTGAAGGGAGAGAAAGGTGTTTACATCAACCCCCGTGTGTATCCAGTGAAGTGGCTTGTTTTGCAGGACGCGACGCATGAGAGCTTCAGATGAAGGTCGATAGCGGGATGGATCCATTCCTACCGCTTTGAAAATTTGTCTCCATTCTCGAATACCTGGAACGTCGCTGACGGATTTGTCCAAATAATCATGCCGCATATTCTCAAGAAATAAGTTAATCCGTCCTTTTAGCATTCCCGGTGTAGGAGAGAGCTTGACGTCATTGTAGTGAAGCATGCCGAGTCTTATACCGGGAATTTTGGTACGGATGTCCCCATCAATCGTATAGTTTTGCATGAAATCACCTCTTTTGCCGATATTGTACCATACTTCCCTAAAAGATAAAGAAGTTGATATACTGTAATACATAACATAATATAAACTATAAAAAATGAGGGACAAAATGAAGGAAGTTATTATTTATACAGATGGTGCCTGTTCCGGCAATCCGGGACCTGGCGGTTGGGGCGCTGTAATGCTATATGGCAAGCATCGTAAGGAAATGTGCGGCAGCGAGGAAAATACAACGAATAATCGCATGGAATTAAAAGCAGCGGTAGAGGCACTTAAGGTATTAAAGGAGCCGTGCAAAGTTCTGCTTCATAGCGATAGCGCTTATATGGTCAATTGTTTTCAGCAGGGCTGGTATAAAGGCTGGATGAAAAATGGCTGGAAAAACAGTAAAAAACAACCGGTAGAAAATCAGGATTTGTGGAAAGAACTACTTGCGCTCATGGAGACACATGACGTACAATACATCAAAGTAAAAGGGCATGCAGATAACGAATTGAATAATCGCTGTGACGAATTAGCGACTGGAGCGATCGTGCGCCGGTAGGGCAACAGGAGGTGCAGCATGAAAACACGGCATGATGACACGACAGTAACAGACTGGAGCCGCCTGAAGCAGGACGTTATTCAATATGCACACCACATTGGAATTGATAAAATCGGGTTTGCCTCGGCGGACCCATTTCTTATGTTAAAGGAGCGGTTATATAAACACCGCGAAAAGGGCTATGAGTCCGGTTTTGAAGAAAAGGATATTGAAAAGCGTACTCATCCGGAACGCATTCTTCCAGAGGTAAAATCCATTATTGCGATTGCGCTTGCCTACCCGTCCCGTATGGAGGCACCACCAAAATCTGAACCAGGAAACTACAGGGGCGTGATGGCACGTGTGGCCTGGGGAGAAGATTATCATCATGTACTGCGTGATAGGCTACAAAAACTGGAACGATTTCTACATGAGCGAGTGCCTGAGATTAAAACTGAGATTATGGTTGATACGGGCGCTTTATCCGATCGGGCAGTTGCGGAGCGGGCTGGATTGGGATGGGTAGGCAAGAATACATCGCTCATTACGAAAGAGTTCGGGTCATGGGTGTATTTAGGAGAAATGCTGACGAGCGTGCCGTTTCCGCCTGACCAGTCTATAGAAGAGGAGTGCGGGGAGTGTACGATATGCATCGATTCTTGTCCTACTGGGGCGATTGTACAGGGGGGACAGCTTGATTCTACGCGTTGTGTTGCATTTTTGACACAGGTCAAAGATGAGATTCCTGAGGAATTCCGCTCTGCTATTGGAAACCGTTTATACGGCTGTGATACATGCCAGCAGGTTTGTCCAAAGAATCGGAAAATCAATTTTACCCATCACCAGGAATTTACACCTGATTCGGATGCGGCAAAACCGCTTTTAAAGCCTTTACTTACAATAAGTAAGAAGGAATTCGCTTCAAGGTTTGGACGATCCTCAGGTTCATGGCGAGGAAAGAAGCCGATCCAGCGCAATGCGATTTTGGCACTTGCGCATTTTAAAGATAAAAGTGCCGTCCCAGACTTGCTTCATGTGCTGTTGGAAGATGAACGTTCGGTGCTTAGAAGTACGGCAGCGTGGGCGTTGGGCAGGATCGGCGGAGAGGATGCGATGCTTGCGCTGAAAAAAGCGAAAATCCGCGAAAAAGATGCTATGGTTCAAAAAGAGATTGAAAAAGCGCTTATAAATGTGGAAAATGTCGAATGATTGTGCTGGATTTCTTCTTTTTGCACGGGGTAAGATGATAAGAAGATGTCATAAGGGAGGGATTGGGTGAAGTCGGAAGTTTTTTATACTGTGTATCAAAGCTCCCTCGGGCCGATTGTATTGGCTGCTACAGAAGCAGGGTTGTGCTGGGTAGAATTTAGTGATGGAGACGCAGCGAGGCTTTCGTTAGCACGTTGGGCAAAGAAATGGATGCACACAGAGAATATCACATATGCACCTGAGTTTTTCCTGGAAGCGACAGAGCAATTGGACGAGTATTTCCGGGGAGAGCGACGGGAGTTTACCCTTCCGCTTGATATACATGGTACTGCGTTTCAAAAGATTGTATGGGAGCAGCTTCGACGAATTCCTTACGGAGAGACGAGATCATATAAAGATATTGCGCTCGCCATCAATGCGGCCAAGGCGGTACGTGCCATTGGCGGAGCCAACAATAAGAATCCCCTGTCCATCTTCATTCCATGCCATCGGGTTATTGGCTCAAACGGCGCACTGGTGGGGTATGGCGGTGGGCTGAATGTGAAAGAATATTTATTGCGATTAGAAGGTGTGCTTGAACATTCTGAAGTCGGTTCGGCATAAAAAAATAAGTGAAAAAGGACGGTAATGCTTCTTATCGGAGCAGCAGCCGTCCTTTTTTCTTTTCATACGGAATATACATATTATGATGTTGAGATGTGTCAATGTACATTTGATTATGTATAAAAAAGAAAGGAGATAGAAGATGACCACGTGGACAGAAGCTTTGGAGTTTTACCTGCAATGTCGGACAAAAAGCCTTATTACAAAAACGGATGAGTTTTCCCGGTGCTTGAGTGGAGAAAAGGCTGAATCGGTGGAGCAGAGTAATTCCCAACGTTGGCAGCAGTTAAAGGAGAGACGGGTTCGTCCATTGCAGAGCAAATTACAAATCAATGATTTCCAGGTTGAAAAGGATGGGAAAGATGAAATTGTTGTCCGTATTAAAGCAAGAGAATGGTATGCTTACCAGTTGGAGAAAAGATGGCATGAACAGGAAAAAGACATACACATCCGTGTAATGTTGCGGCATATAAAGGACAGATGGCTTATCGTGCGGGAGGATAAGGTCAATGGTACACCACAAAAAGCGGTGCAGCCGGTTTTTCAACCGCAAGAAGATGTATCATTTAACGAAGAACAACCGAGAAAAGGCAGCTATGTATACAATAGATTGCAGGCAGTTCGATATGCCGAAGCCTGGTGGAATGAATATAATCCGAACTTTCGCCATTTTGATGTGGATTGCACGAACTTTATTTCACAGTGTTTGTATGCCGGTGGTATTCCGTTCCACCCTACCAGCAACAGGGCTACAGGTTGGTGGTATCGTGGCGGGAATAGTCCTTCAGCGTTATGGAGTTATAGTTGGGCGGTGGCCCACAGTTTCCGTTGGCATCTGGAGAGAGGGCATATCAAGGCAGAAAGCAAGCCGAGCGCGGATCAGCTTTCTCTCGGCGATGTGATTTGCTATGATTTCGACGGGGATGGACGCTGGCAGCATTCGACTATTGTAGTAGCGAAAGATAGCCGCGGTATGCCGCTCGTGAACGCACACACGACAAATAGTCGGCATCGGTACTGGGATTACCGTGATTCCACCGCCTATACGCCGAAAATACAGTACCGATTTTTTCATATTATGTAAGTATAACTTATAGTTGAATCTTTTTGATAGAGAGTACGTAAATAAGAGGAGGAAGAGACGAAACGATACATAAGAGGAGGAACAGAACAGCATATGAACAAAAGAAGATGGATTGCGCTTGCGATCGTAGTGCTTGTTGTAGTGTCGGCGCTCGTTCTTCAACTGGTTCGGGGTGAGGAGAGTTCAGTCGCTTCCGCACCTGAGAAATGGAAGGCGAAAACAGTATCTGGTAGCGGAACGAATCAGGTACTGCAATTGTATGTAGAAGGGGTTATCTCGGAAGAGAGCAGCTGGAATAGCTCGTTTGATTATCAGGCACTTATTTCCCAGCTTAATCAAGCAAAAGAAGATCCAAATGTAAAAGCGATTGTCATACGGATTAATTCACCAGGAGGGGCGGTCGTTCCAACCGATGAATTACATCGTAAACTGAAACAAATCAAAAGCGAAACGAAGAAGCCAATTGTGATTAGTATGGGCTCATATGCCGCATCAGGCGGGTATTATCTCGCCACTGCGGGAGACAAAGTGTATGCGAATCCATCCACATTAACAGGAAGTCTAGGTGTTATCGCCTCATATATGAATTATGGAGAGCTGGCTAAAGAGTATGGGATTACAGAAAACGTAATTAAGAGTGGAAAGTTTAAAGATATGGGTAATCCTATGCGGGAAATGACGCAGGACGAACATACCCTTTTGCAAGGCGTAATTAATGAAAGCTATCAGCAGTTTGTCGATGTGATTGCTGAAGGAAGAAAAATGCCACGTGAGAAAGTACTTCAGCTTGCTGACGGAAGGATTTATACGGGTAAACAGGCAAAGGCGAACGGATTGATTGACGAGCTTGGAACACTGGAAGACGCGACGGAAGCAGCGAAAAAATTAGCAAAGCTACAGGAAGCGAAAGTTGTTCGCTATGAAGAGCCTTTCGGCTTCTCAAGAATGTTTTCCTCATTCTCTACTAAGCTGTCTGGTATATTGAATCAGCAGCCTATTCCGGGTTTTTTAAGTGAGGAGAAAAGAACACCAAGTCTTGAGTATATTTACCGTCCATAGTTCATACATTGTGGCAATTATACGAAAGGGGGAGAAAAGATGGAAATGGAAAATACAAGGTATGCCGGTTTTTGGATTCGTTTTGTGGCGGCATTTATTGATGGCATTTTACTTATGGCTGTTTTGTACCTTTTGGGGCTTTCATCGAAGGCGCCATTCTCGAGCGAGTGGTTTATACAGAACATACTGGGGCTGCTCTATTATATTGTGTTAACCGGTGTATGGGGACAGACACTCGGCAAGATGATTATCGGTGTCAAGGTCGTTCGTACGGATGGAAGCACCGCCGGATGGGGAACGGTTATTCTGCGTGAAACAATAGGGAAAATCATTTCTGGCATTGTATTGCTGATTGGATACATTTGGGCAGGATTTGATAAACGTAAGCAGAGCTGGCATGATAAAATGGCCGATACGATTGTTGTAAAAACTAAAGCACAATAATCTAATAGCAAGGAGGGAGAGCCGCAAGAGAATGCTGCGGCTCTTTTCAATATATTGATATATTCTTGTCAAAAGTATGAATGCTTGTTCATGTATGTTGCTGCTTATTTTTGTGCTATGATAGAAAGTGAGGTGAACAAGTGAATGGCGTTGAATATAGTGCTTCATGAGCCGCTCATTCCAGCTAATACGGGCAATATAGCCCGCACGTGTGCAGCGACCGGTACACGGCTTCATCTGATTGAACCGCTAGGTTTCTCGACGGATGACAAGTATTTAAAACGGGCGGGGCTTGATTATTGGCATGCGGTCGATATTACATATTATTCATCGTTTGCCGATTTTGCGGCAAAGCATCCGGACGGCCGTCTTTTCTTTATCGAGACAAACGGTGATACGTACCATTCCGATGCTCAATATAGGGATGGTGATTTTTTTGTTTTTGGCAAGGAAACGACTGGAATTCCCCAGGAAATTATAATGCAGTATTCTGGACAAGTCATCCGGATTCCGATGGGAGATGCGACACGCTCGCTGAATTTGTCCAATACTGCCGCAGTTGTTCTTTATGAAGCACTAAGGCAAGTCGGATATCCCAACATGAAGTAGAGCATGAGCAACAAAATAAGGTAGAAAGCAGAAGGAGGTGTCGGATGTGGCAGAAAAAGCGATACTTTTTGATTTAGACGGAACGCTTCTGACATTGGATACGGAGGCGTTTTTGCAGCGTTATATGAAGCGGCTGGGTGAATACACAGCACATATTGTTAATCCCGAGTTACTTGTTACATCTGTATGGCAGGCAACAAAGCAAATGATGAAAGACGACGGGGCGAACCGTACGAATGAGGAGATTTTCCGTGAACACTTCCTATCAGCGTGCGGATTGGAACGAGAAGCGATCTGGCCGCTGTTCGATGCGTTCTATGCAGAAGAGTTTCCGCTTTTGAAAGAGGATATTGAACCGCATCCTTACGCCTTGAAAGTGGTAGAAGAGGCGAAGAAACAAGGCTATAGACTGGTCGTAGCCACCAATCCGGTGTTCCCGGGTGTTGCTATTTATGAGCGGATGAAATGGGCAGGGCTGTTAGAAAATGATTTTGAACACGTTACGATTTTTGAGACATCATGCTATTGCAAACCTAATCCGAAATACTTCATTGAAATTTGTGAGCGGATTGATATTAAGCCAGAGGATGCTATTATGATCGGCAATGATATGCAGCAGGATATGGTAGCTTCCGAAGTCGGGCTAAAAACGTTCCTTGTTGAGGATTATAAAATCGACCGTGGTGTACCGCAGCATCATGTGGATGAGCATGGTACATTAAAAGAGCTATACGGGCAGATTGTAGCCCGGAGCGGTATTTTTTCGTAGTGAAAGAAGCGTAAAATGTAGTTTATACAAAATATGTTATAAAAAAAGTAATTGACAATTGTTTGAAAGATGCGTAATATAGTTCTCAGTTCAACTGAATAGTGATCTCGCTTATCGAGAGAGGTGGAGGGACTGGCCCGATGAAGCCCGGCAGCGGATTTTTCTTTAGGGAAGAATGCTGTGCCAATTCCAGCAGGATTTCGTATATCCTGGCAGATAAGAGTGTGCATTGAATGTATAATCAATCCCCTCTCTGGTCTGCTGGAGAGGTTTTTTGTGTTTCGTGTACCGGGCCCGTACGCGCGATGCAGCTGAACAGAACGATTACATGCACAATGAGTAAAAATAAACCGATATGGGATAAAGAGGGGTAATAGACGATGAAAAAATGGATCGTATCCGTTATTTTACTGCTCACTGTCGGCGTGCTCGCAGCATGCGGCAGCGGTAGCGGAAATGAGAAAAAAATTACAGTAGGCGCAAGCGCCGTACCGCACGCAGAAATTCTTGAGCATGTAAAAGCTAAGTTAAAGGAACAGGGCGTGGACATGGAAATCAAAGTATTCGACGATTATGTACTTCCGAATACAGCGCTTGAAGAGAAACAACTCGATGCAAACTATTTCCAAACAGTTCCGTACCTTGATGAATTCAACAAAAAGCATGGTACACATATTAAGGCGCTAGATGGCATTCACTTAGAGCCGATGGGGCTGTATCCTGGCAAGGAAAAAGCAGCTGAGCCGAAGAATGGGGCGGTAATCGCGATTCCAGATGATGTATCAAATGGTGCGCGTGCATTGAAACTGATTGAGTCCAAGGGCTGGATTAAGCTAACTCCGGGTAAAGAATTGAATAGTCTGACGAAGCAAGATATTGTAGAAAATCCGCATAATATCAAAATTCAAGAAATGCAGGCATCCATGCTGCCGCGCGCAGTGAACGAAGTAGACTACGCGGTCATCAATGGAAACTATGCGATGGAAGGCGGACTAACATTCGACCAGGCACTTGCAATGGAGAAGAAAGATTCTGAAGCTGCCAAGACATTCGCAAACATCTTAGCCGTTAAAGAGGGCGATGAAAACCGCGAAGAAATCAAAAAACTAATCCAGGTGCTGAAATCCGAAGATGTGAAGAAATTCATCGACGAGAAGTATAAAGGCGCCGTTATCTCGGTATTCTAATGAGGCAAAAAGGGACAAAGAGTATAGGGGCTCTTTGTCCCTTTTGTTTTAGAGGAGGAGATTTGATTTGCTTCGACGATTACTAATCACAGGCTACAAACCTCATGAACTTGGAATTTTTAATAGTAAACATCCCGGGATTGACTATATTAAAAAAGCGATAAAAAAGCGTCTCATTGCTTTTATGGAAGAAGAGCAGATAAACGATTTTTAGAAAACAGTGACTATAAAAAAGAACGCTGCATTTTGGCAGCGCTTTACACAGTAAGGAAACTTACAATCCCCATGTTTTATCTTCATTGTAGCCGGCGGTGAAGATGGCACCGATTATCAGGACGGTTACAGCGAGAATAATTACCATTTCTATTACTCCTCTCCAAAATATGTGCTTTATTTTATTATACCTCATAGATTTTACCATTGGAACATGGAGGAACACTGTAATCTTGACAAAGTTTGAACGCTTATAATTGGAAAAGTCCAGGCGGTTTTGTTATCATTAATAAGGAACAATACTTTATGGAGGTGGATATACCATGTACGTTGTAATGAATGTATTGCAGGTTCCTGCTGCGATGAAAGGGCGCATGGGAGAGATGTTTGCCAAGAGTGCAGAGCGTATGAGCAATGTTCCAGGCTGTCTGGAGTTTCAATTCTTAAGTGCAAAAGAAGGAGACAAGCAGGTCGTATATACGAAATGGGACAGCGAAGAATCGTTCAAAGCATGGACTGAAAGTGATAACTTTCGCCAGGCACACGCACACTCTTCGGACAACAATCCAGCCACCGGTTCACAGTTAGAAATTTATGAAGTCATGCATGGAGCTACATATCAGAAATAAAAAATGAGGACGGAAATGCGTAGTATGTGGACGCGTTCCCGTCTTTATTTTTTATTTCTGCGTGAATGTCGAACGATCAAATGTGATCCATATAATTAGCATGTCATCTGCATGTGCGGAATAGGATAGTAAAAACACATCCCTGACTTACCATTCTGAACGAAGAAAAGGAGAGGAGTGCCCGATGGATATCCTGAAGCGGATTGCGGAATACCGTGCACGTGAAGAGCAGCTAGTTTGGGAAGGGACATTCGCCGAGTACCTTGAGATTGTAAGAAAAAATCCGCACGTTGCCCAGACCGCACACTCCCGGGTGTACAATATGATCAAGCATGCCGGGATTGAACATAATGAGGATGGAAGCAAGAGTTATAAATTTTTCAGCCGCGAAATTTATGGTTTGGATCGGGCGATTGAGAAGCTAGTAGAAGAGTATTTTCACTCCTCAGCTATGCGTCTTGATGTCCGTAAGCGTATCCTCCTGCTGATGGGGCCTGTTAGCGGCGGAAAGTCGACGATCGTTACGATGCTAAAGCGCGGACTCGAACAGTTCACACGCACCGATGAAGGTGCCGTTTATGCCATTAAGGGATGCCCCATGCATGAAGATCCGTTGCATCTTATTCCTAATGAATTACGTGCTGACATTGAAAAAGAACTGGGTATTATTATCGAGGGGAACTTATCCCCCTACAATCAGATGCGTCTCGACACAGAATATGGCGGACGGATCGAAGATATGCCGGTAGAACGTATCGTTTTCTCAGAAGCAAAGCGGCGTGGAATCGGGACATTTAGCCCTTCCGATCCAAAATCACAGGACATCGCTGACCTTACCGGCAGCATCGATTTTTCCACAATTACACAGTACGGTTCGGAGTCCGATCCGCGTGCATACCGATTTGATGGTGAATTAAACAAAGCAAACCGCGGATTGATGGAATTCCAGGAGATGTTGAAATGCGATGAGAAATTCCTCTGGAACCTGCTCTCTCTTACACAGGAAGGGAATTTTAAGGCGGGACGATTTGCTTTAATTTCAGCGGATGAGCTTATCGTTGCCCACACGAATGAATCCGAATATAGAACGTTCATCAGCAATAAGAAGAACGAAGCGCTTCAATCAAGGATGATTGTTATGCGTATCCCGTATAACTTGCGTGTATCAGATGAAGAGAAAATTTATTCGAAGCTGATTAAGCAAAGTGATCTTGGGCATGTGCATATCGCACCGCATTCGCTGCGGGCCGCTGCAATTTTCTCGACTCTCACACGTTTGAAAGAATCAAAGAAGCAAGGCGTTGATTTGCTGAAGAAACTGCGCCTTTATAACGGAGATGCTGTAGAAGGCTTTAAAGAATCAGATATTAAAGAATTGCAGAACGAATTTGCCGATGAAGGAATGGCCGGTATCGATCCGCGTTATGTCATTAACCGTATTTCCAGCGCGCTTATCCGCCGTGATACTGAATGCATCAATGCGCTTGATATTCTGCGTGCGCTCAAAGACGGATTGGATCAATCCCCTACCATTACAAAAGAAGATAAAGAACGATACCTTACTTTCATTAATATCGCCCGCAAGGAATACGATGAGCTGGCTAAGAAGGAAGTTCAAAAAGCGTTTGTCTACTCTTATGAAGAATCTGCAAAAACACTTATGGATAACTATCTTGATAATGTGGAATCGTACTGCAACAAAACGAAAGTACGTGATCCCATTACAGGAGAAGAGATGGATGCAGATGAAAAACTTATGCGTTCAATTGAGGAGCAGATTGGTATCTCAGAGAATGCGAAGAAAGCATTCCGGGAAGAAATACTCATTCGAATTTCGGCCTATGCGCGCAAAGGCAAACGATTCGACTACAACAGTCACGAACGTCTGCGTGAAGCTATTGAGAAGAAATTATTCGCTGACTTGAAAGATGTAGTGAAAATCACCACGTCGAGCAAAACACCGGACGAAATCCAGCTCAAAAAAGTTAATGAAGTCACCGCGCGTCTTATCGATGAACACGGGTATTGCCCGATTTGCGCAAACGAATTGCTGCGTTATGTGGGCAGCCTCTTGAACCGGTAGGCGGTGCTAAAGGGGGAAGCCACATGAAACAGGAACCGCCATTTATTATCTCGCGGGAAGATTGGTCATTGCACCGCAAAGGTCATCAGGATCAACAGCGCCATCAGGAGAAGGTTCGTGAAGCGATTCGAAAAAACCTTCCCGATCTTGTCAGCGAGGAGAATATCATTATGTCGAACGGACGGGATGTAGTGAAAATCCCGATCCGTTCTCTTGATGAATATCGTATTCGGTATAACTATAACAAAAGCAAGCACGTCGGTCAGGGCAATGGTGATTCCAAAGTAGGCGATGTTATCGCCAGGGAAGGAGAGCCGGGGCAAGGTCCGGGCAAGGGACAGGGCGCAGGCGATCAGGCAGGTGAAGATTATTATGAAGCGGAAATATCAGTCGAAGAACTTGAAGAGATGCTGTTCGCCGAAATGGAACTGCCTAATCTGGAACAGAAGCAGCAGGATGATGTAGTTGTAACGGATATCCGGTTTAATGATATTCGTAAAAAAGGATTAATGGGCAACATCGACAAAAAGCGTACCATTCTTGAATCGTTGCGCCGCAACGGATTGGAAGGTCATAAAGGGATTAAGAACATCACGAATGAAGATCTGCGGTTTAAAACATGGGAAGAAGTCGTCCAGCCTCATTCCAATGCAGTTATTATTGCTATGATGGATACATCCGGATCGATGGGTGCATTGGAGAAGTATGTAGCACGCAGCTTCTTTTTCTGGATGGTCCGTTTTCTGCGTACAAGATATGAGAAAGTAAACATTGCATTTATCGCACATCATACGGAAGCGAAGGAAGTAACAGAAGAAGCGTTTTTTTCTAAAGGGGAGAGCGGGGGAACGATTTGTTCATCCGCTTACCGTAAAGCGCTTGAGATTATCGACCAGCGTTATCCGCCTTCGCTATACAATATTTACCCATTCCATATCTCGGACGGCGATAATCTGACCTCGGATAATGATCGATGCGTTAAGCTTGTACGAGAATTAATGAGCAGGAGCAATATGTTCGGCTATACGGAAGTGAATCAGTATA
>NZ_KE952690.1:0-9374 GCF_000466385.1 Aneurinibacillus aneurinilyticus ATCC 12856 | reverse complement strand
AATCAGTATACCTCTTGATGATATACACAAAGACTTCCTAAATAGGAAGCCTTGGTATAATTTCAAGTTCGAACTGGTCTTTTTTGGTCCATTCCTTCTTTCGAGTATAGTATACTTTTTCTAAGATGGATTTGAGTAAGTGGTTTTTCTCAACAGGACTTTCAAGTTCCCAATAGGTATCGATCACTTTGCGGATTTGCGGAATTATATTCTCTTTATGAGCGAGCTGGGCCTCTTCCAGCTCTATTTCTTTTTTTAGCTGTTCAATGTTTGACTCTGTTTCTTTAAGTTTCTGTCCAATCGATTGATGACGTTGCAAAAATATTTCCTCAGTATATACTTTCTTCTCTAGCATTTCGAATGCTGTTTCTCTCATTCCGTGCAATTCTTCAATCTCTTTTTCTAACCTAGTAATTTGTTTTTGTTTACGCTCAATCATAGATTCTTCTTGCTGGATAGAAGATGCAATTTCATCCTGTTGAAGACCTACTTGTTCAACCAGAGTAGCTAAAGAATCAATGATTCTTTTTTCGATGATAGGGAGTAGAACTCCTTTTTGATATGGTTGACAATTAGGGTTAATACACCTTAACTGCGGATTCGGTCTATCTGCTGTATGAGAAATACGTAAATTGCGCTCGCATAAGGCACAACGTAAAATGCCAGCTAATGGATTAGATAATGTTAATCCTTCTTGTACTGGAGCGCGATAACGTCTACTTACTGCAAGATTAGCTTTATCAAAAAGTTCTTGTGAAATGATTGCCTCATGTGCATTTTCATGACGAATCCAAAGTTCGGGAGGGACTTTCTTTGTAACTCTCTTTCCATTACGTTTGCTATACTTTTGTTTGCCCCAGATGATATGCCCCAGGTACACTTCATTTTTGATGATATATCCGATACTTGACTCTTCCCATACTTTACCTTCAGGTGGATCAATACCGAGCATTTGCAGTTCTTTCACTACTGCTTTTCGTCCTTTTCCTTCAGCAGCTAATTCGAATATCTTTTTTACGATTTGCGCTTGTTCAGGATGAGGGGATAACTTTAGATTTTCATCCCGTGAATAGCCATATGGTGGCTTACGGGTAATTGACTTTCCATCCTTTGCGGAACGGCGACGGCCACCTTGCATACGCTTGGTAATTTGACGCAGTTCCTCTCGAGCGATAATTGATTTTACTCCGAAAAGCAATTCTGCGCCTTCAGAATTACAGTCAATAACTTCGTTTGGGGTGATAATAAGTGTATCTGAGAACTTGAACGAGCGGAAGATCGTACCGGCATCAATCATATCGCCACGACCAAGGCGGTCCAGGTCCATTACCACTACACCTTCAACGGCCCCTTCTTCAACCTGGCGAAGCATCTCCTGTGCAATTGCACGCTCAGAAAGGAACTCGCCAGACACAACTTCCTCAAATATGTCGATTACATTGTGCTGTTCGCGCTTTACAAGATCAAGCAATTCTTTCCGATGCTTGGAAAGCGTATCGTAACTCTTCCCATATTCCAAAGCTTTTTTCTCTTCTTCAATGTCTTTCCGGCTTTTACGAAGATAGATAAATACGTCTTTGTTGGTAGGTCGATACATGTAATCACCTCCTGATGATTGTACCACTATCGCCAAGAAAAACATGTCGGTTTTTCTGTTAATACAACGAGTAGAATGTTCGTTCTGTTTTATAGTTAAAAAGAAGAGCCCAGGAAGGGCTTTTCAATTATTCACAAGCAACACCATCTCCATCGCGGTCTAACTTTCGACTATATCCAGGTTGGCCTTCATATATCGGTGTTACTCCAGCGGCTCTCGCTTCTGTACAGTTCTTATACTGCACATTAGAAGAAGGGGTGGTTGATTTTTGAGTTTCTGCTACAGGCTTTTCAGATTGTTGTTTTGTAGGTTCTGCCTTTTTTGTAGCAGTTTCCTTGGGGTGAAAACCGTCCTCTTGTGCATAATTCTCAATTGACCAGATGCCGATGCCTGCTGTTTGGGCTTTCTTTTGAATGGCACGGAACTGGTCCACATATTTTATATTTGGTGGATAAACGTATGCTACACGTGCTAAGCCTTTCTCTAGTAGCATTTCATTGAACATCTTTCCATCCACCCACAAATATGCAAGTAGGCGGCCATATTTATCCCTCTCAGATACATCAATCTCAATTTGCACCTCTTTGCCTTCTTTCAGTATTTTCTTTGCGAAGGCGGATGCTTCTGGGCCAAATGGTTGCACTGGCTTTGATGGATGTTTTACTTCTGGCGTATCTACTAATAGTAGACGGATAGTTTCTTTCTTTCCGTTTAACTCAACCTTCATTGTATCGCCATCTGTAACGGATATAATTTTGGCTGGTATAAGTTTACCGGTTGCCGTTTGGGGAGCAGCGGTTGTTTGTTTTGATGCTGGCTGAGCTGCTGGTGCTGTAGCTGGTGGCGTTACTGCTGTAACTTTAGTTTCCTGTTGCTGGTTAGTCTGGATATCAGGGTGTTTAGTTGAACATGCAGTAAGTGCTATTGATAATGCTATTAATCCTGTTAGCAAAGATGTTTTCTTTTTCATAATGAATCTCCTTTTTAATGTATTTCTAGTTATTTTTATGGAATGCTGTGTTGGACATAGAAAAATTCTGTTTTAGTAGTAAAAAAATTTATTGTATTCCTTTTTAAATCTAGCAAAAATTTCTTCTCTTATCTCTAAATAAGATTTAATCTTTTCATCAAAGATGCCTTGAAAAATCCGTCGCTTAATTTGCTCCCAACGTCGATATGCAAAAAAGTAAGTTGTGTTGAATGTTTGAGCAAGTAATCCAGCAATTTCTTTATCTCTGCTTGGTAGTTCTAGTTGTTCAATCATAAAGAAGGGGATGGTTGCGTATGGTTGAAAATTCCTCGCTTGTTCTTCTTGAAGTTCGATAAGCCCTCGGAAAATCGGATGTCGATTTCGCTGATCAGCTACATGACGAAGTGGATGACAAAGCTCGTGAAAGAAAGCCTCTTTTTGTTCCTGCGATGATAAATTTTGATTCAAATATACGATGATTAATTCTTCATCCCATACCACATTGTTAATCTTTTCTGTGTATTCAATCTCTATACAAAACTCTGTACATACCCTTTCTATTGTTAAATCCCTTGGAGATAAAATGCCTTTTTGTTTGTATTGTTCTTCAATCCAAATCTCAAGCATAGTTTTTGTGTAGTATTTCAGCACAGTATCTCCTCCTGTTGGAAACGTATGTTTGTATTTTTGTTTAAAAAGAAGAGCCCAGAAAGGGCCACAGTTTATTCGATTGCTGTATATTTAACACGAGATTCTGCTTGAATTGTATCCTGATCTTCTAGTTCCACCACGTATTCAGGAACGCCATAGTCATTTCCTAGAATAGTGTTTACTTTTAAACGCCCTGTGATATCCCTTACAACATAGTTGCTACCCCTACCAACTGGCGTTACTTTGTATCGACCTGCTTGGATATCTTTACCTGCTATAAAGTGACCTGCTGGTAACTGTTTGGGCTCTTGTTGTTTTGCTATAACAGCATTAGAAATCCTTTCTAACTCAGCTTGTTTAGCTTTCAAATCATTGCTTGCTTTATACATTTTTTCAACAGTAGAATCATGCTCGCGTTGAGCAATTTGAATGTCACCTTTAATTTGCTCTTTCTCAGCAACTAATTTTTTTGCCTCTTCATAATTTGCTTTAATAGCATTAAGATTATCTGTTATTGTTTTCAATTCATCGTTTTTCTTTTTGGTTTCTTCTTCTATTTGTTTATATGAAACGGTTTTTTCGTTTAATTTAGTCTTTGCGGTAGTAGAGCCTACAGAATAAGAAATCGCTATTATCGCTATAATTCCCACAGTAGTTAGTATTTTTTTTTTATTTGTCATAGTTACTACCTCTTGAAAATAGTAATTATTTAATCTATGTCAACTTTGGTTCCATTTCCAAAATTATAGAAAGATACAATACTTTTTGTTACAAGGAAATTCCCATCGATAGTTACTGAAATATTTCCTGGCTTAGAGCTGGTTGGATAAAAGCTGTATTCATCTTGGTATATAACAGATCCGGAGAACTTTTTATTCTCATAATTCTTCGCTGTTTCATTGGCGATTTCAACAAAGAATTTTTTTATTTCATCTTTTTTTCCTTTTATTAGAAGGTTTAACCAGGAGGAATAATCATCGTTATTGATTTTTCCGCTAATATTTACATCAATATCATAAAGATTGTAGGGATTTACTTTCCATTCAAAACCAATTGTTTTTCCATCAAGAACTAAGTTACCGTATTTATCATTTAGATATTTTTCGAATTCATCGTCTGTCATCTTAAGCTTTTCTTCAGCTTTAGGAACGTTGTTTTGTTTTTGTGATATAGGCAGATCATTTGAAATAACCTTTTCCGAATTAATAGTCGGTGCTTTTACAGGTTTTTGTACAACCTCTGTTTTCTGAGATGCATTTATATCTGTGGGGTATTTTGGTATAGTATTGGTTCCTAAGCTATTTAATACAGCTTGATACTTTTTTGCTTTTTCTTCTGGTAGCTTACCGTTTATTTGGAACAAAATATTATCCTTAACAAGAACCCAAGAAAAGAAAGCTGAGTTCTCTTTTCCAAAGGACTCATAGTATTTTTTCATTTTCTCTAAGTCAGCTTTTGAATTGAAAGAATAAATTCTTCCCCCATTACCTTCACCTAAAGAAGGAATGAAAATTCTTTCAGCCTCAATAGCTACCATAGGGGCATAACCATAATCCTTTTTTGTCATTTTGTAGTGATTTCCCACTTCTAAATTTGCCTTTTTGAACTGGTCGATAGCTTGATTAACTGTCCATTTTTTAAATGTTTGTTGTTCAGGTGTTGTTTTTTGAACAGGTTTAGAGTCTTTTTTAATTGGTGCAGCTGCTACAGGATAAGTAATAGTTCCTCCGAACAAAAGTGAAAATGCTAGGAATGAAGCAGTTGTCTTTTTCATATGTATCTCCCTTCAGCCCGTTTATTACCAAGATATTTTAGGTGAAGTAGTTACTTTATACCCTTCAGCAATGAAGTTGTCTGGTCCAGTCCCTACCCCTATATGCACATCATAGTAATTCCAAAGTTCGCCAAGATTATCTTTTGTCGGGCCAGATAAATTACTATTCATCGCGGCCACTAAACCACCTAACGATCTAACAAAGTCATCTCCTAGTTCTTTAGCTTTTTCTTTTGAAGTACCAGGACGAACAGTCAAAGCTAGTATGATTTTTGTATCTTTAACGTCAATATAAGCGTCGGTAACTTCCTTTTTCCTTTTTATTTCATATTGAGTCAATTCTTTTATTTCATTAGATATAGTCGGTTCTTCCGAAATAATTGGTGTCGATGTTGATTGTTGTTGTGTTGGTTGGCTTTCTGTATTTGTTTTAGCTTCTTGCTCAGCTTTCTTGATAGCTACCTCTTGTTTTTCTTTTTCTTCAGCAGCTCTTTTAGCAGCCAAGGCTTCTGCTTCTTTTTTCTTAGCTTCTTGTTCAGCCTTTTTCTTAGCTTCTTCATTTTCTGATGATTTCTGAGCAACTACAGGAGTACTTGTCTCTTTTGATGTACTAATGTTTTGAGGTTGTTCGTTCGGTGGAGAATTAACTGCACCTATCAAAAAAGCTACAAAACATACACCTGTATACATAAATTTTTTCTTTGCCGTTCCATTTCTCTTAAATAAAGAAACAATGGCCCAAATGAAAAAAACAAATATACCGATAAAGCTGATAATCGAAATAAGATTCCATATGAAGGCACTATCGTTCATACCAAAGAATACAAGTGATAAAACTCCACAAACTGAAGCACCAATGATATAATCTCTTTTCGTTAGAGGTTTCTGTCCTTCTTTTACTTTTGGTGGTTTGCGTATGCAATCGAGAAGCACAATAGCTACAATTAGAAATATAATGCCCAGCAAAGCCCACACGATGAATCCCTCCCTTTTTTTCATATACCTTTACATTTATGTAATAATTTTCTCTGATGTCTATAATAATGCCCTGCTTGTCCGATTGGTCAAGCAGGGTTATTTGTTTTTCTTTGCTTTTAGTTCTGCTTTTCTTTTCTTAAACCGAGCTACAGTATCCTCAACCATATCTAAGATAAATTGTCGTTCGTCTGGATCTAATTTATCAAGGTCTTTTAATCCATCATAAAAGGCGACGTTTATATTTGAGTCGTCTTCATTACTTTTAGAAGATGGATTATTAGTACGACCAAAAAGATAATCAGTTGAAACCTCAAAGAAATCAGCGATTTTTTTAATGGTGTCAGGATCTGGATTTCGATCCCCTGTTTCATAGCGGGAAAGTTGAACATTGGTGATACCAAGTGATTCAGCTAATCGTTTTTGTGAGAAATTATTTTTTTCTCTTAGATATTTAATTCTCTTTCCTAAGACACTCATTATACGTATCACCATACTTTTAGTTTAATTATCCTAATTGTACCATTTACCGATTCGGTAAAAAACATATTTGCCAAAAAGGTAAAATTTATGTTGACATTACCGAATTGGCAATATATTATTGAGTTAAGAATTACCGAAATGGCAAAAAAGGAGGTGGTGTCAATGTTGTATAAACCAAAAAAAGTTAACCTAGAAAAAATAAAATTTCTTCGAAAAGAAAAGGGCATATCCTTAGATGAAATGGCGAAAATGCTTGGATATGAAAGTCCTAATGGCTATTATTATCTTGAGATAGGAAGAGGAAGATTCCCTGCTGAAACACTAGCAAGAGTTGCTGACATACTTCAAGTGCCTATCACAGAGCTTTTTTTTGAAAATGATATTGCCAAAATGGCAAATAAAAATTTAGCCTAACCCTACACCTATCAAACGAAAGGTGGTGAGGCATTGGGGAGTAGGCGATATTTAATACCTATTGCTTTATCTCTTGTTGCGTTACTCATTTCGCTCATCTTGAGTGACATCACAATTAGTATCCATATCCCGTGATTGGACTGAAAATCGAATTTTCTTTTTTCCATCAGAAGTAAAGAGATGCCATTTGATTTTCTTACTAGATGAACTTTCATCTAAACAAATAACATCAGTTAGTCTAACAGCCTCCTTAGGTTTAAGAAGCAGCGGCATTTTTAAGTAATCAGAACTGACAGCAATAAAATCACCTTCATAGATGAAATACCAAGTGTTGTCATGTTTTTCAGCCTTTAAGGTATCAAGTTTATCTTTCTGTAAATAAAAATCAGATTTCAAAAGGCTAATGGCACTGTTTGAAGAGTTTACAAGTACGGCATCAACTCTGAGGTGATGAGGATCAAGACGTCCCATCTCAATCAGGGCCTGAAGCCGAGGCAATGCTTTCCACCAGTTGTAGAGGCTGATAACTAGTGCCACTAGGCTGATGATTGTTGCGAATGAAAAGCTGATGTACAAATTTATCGCCCCTTGTTTAGTGATGTAATCAAAACTCAGTCTAACCCCTGAAAGGAGGTAAGCGTGTGAATGGTTTTAACAGAGACCCATTTTTAATTGGAGTTAAAGAGGTGAAAGAAACCTCTTTAATCAAGGAAGTAAACGAATGGGTAGAAAAGGGATGGCAGTTATATAAAGTATATAACCGCCCTCAAGATGAGCATTTATTCATCTTAGTTAAATTTTAGAAATTGTCAAAGTCATCATCTTTAGAATCCTCTTTATATTTATCATAAGCTTTTTGATCGAGACCAAGAACATAAGTAATCCAGTGTTCACCATCATCTGTTTGGTTTAGAACATTTAAAAGTTCCCAGCCTTCTTGTAAATGTTCATTAACTCGATCAACGTCTGTAAATTCTTGAACAAATTTTATATCACGCATGAAAATACACCTCCTGTCTATCTAGATTGGAAGAAAGCCACTCGCCAAAGTAACCGTTCTTCTTATATCCAAAATTCGACAAGGATGTGGAAAATCCTACAAATCAGAAAGGAGCAAAACCATGAATCAACTTCAAATCATTCAACACAACGGACAACGTGTGTTAACAACAGCACAATTAGCAGAAGCTTACGGAACTGATAATCGTCGTGTATCTGAAAACTTCAACGCTAATAAAGAAAGGTACACAAAAGGTAAGCATTTTTTCTTGCTGCAAGGTGATGACCTAAAAGCGTTTGGTGACCAGTACGGAAATTCCGTATCAGTCAACAGAGTAAGCAAAATGTATCTCTGGACTGAAAAAGGTGCTTGGATGCACGCAAAATCACTTAACACTGACAAAGCTTGGGAAGCTTACGAAATGCTTGTTGATGATTACTATCAAGCTAAAAATAGTAACAATGTTGTCCCTCTTTCGAAAGACCAAGCGCTTGTAACACTCCTTCGTACAACGGCTGACCTTGTAGAGAATCAAGAACAAATCATTCAACGCATTGATGAAGTAGAACGCAAGGTAGATGAGCAAATCACTTTACACAGTGGTGAGCAGCGTAAAGTACAAAAGGAAATCGCCAAGCGTGTGTACGAGTTAGCCGAACAAGTCGCATATAAGCAACTCGGTTTTGATGGTGGCGAAGTGATTGTACCAGACCTTGAAAAAGAACGTAAACGATTATTTTCAGAAATCCATAGAACAATCAAAGACTGCTTTGCTGTTGCTAGCTACAAAGATGTACGACGCTCTGAACTCAATCAATTATTACTCTTTATTCAAGTGTGGCGACCTAGATTAGTAGCTTAATTTTTTTTACACACCTGTATTACCAAAACCAACCTCAGCTGGAAAGGAGATGAGAAAGTATGCAGGTTGTCCAACTCCCTCATGCTCATACACATAGAGCAAAGGGGGATGAGCAGATGGAAAACCGTCCTTGCTACATCATGCAAGAAGGTAATACCACAATCAAAATCCGCTCGGCGCTTCCATTTATGTCACCAGCAGAGCAGGCTCAATGGTTTCAGGATAATGATTCACTTATTGAAGTACAAATGATGAAATCTGCTTGGGCAAATGCTCTCTGGGTGATCGAAAGACAAAAACAAAAATCTGAATCTACAGCCTGATTCAGCCCTTCGGGGCTAGTAGACAAGCTGCAAAAGAATTGAATAGGAGGTCAATGTCTCATGAACCACATCACCACAGCCGATGACTTCCCAACCGTCATTGATGCCATGCGCTTCCACAGTGCTGAAATTGACCGTATCGCAGAGCTTCCAAAAGAGGAGGCGCTTCGCGAGATGGACAAGCTCGAAGCGCTGGTCCTTAGTATCGCGGCCCGAATAGAGCGCGAGAAAGGGGGTGAGTCAGCATAAATGAACACCTTTTATATTCATCATATATCGTTTTAAAAATGCTGTCTGTTCTGAGTAGGAACAAAAAGGAGGATTT
>NZ_KE952689.1 GCF_000466385.1 Aneurinibacillus aneurinilyticus ATCC 12856 | reverse complement strand
TCGTCAGGTTTTAAGTGGTGGGTAGTTCACTGTAACTAATTGACATTAACAAAAAAATCTCTAAGAAAATAATTTCTTAAAAAGGTGAATGCTATGAAAACAATTTCGACGGAAAAACTTGGATTGATTGTTAAGGAAAAACGTGAAGAAGCAAAGCTGACTAAAGAGGCGCTTGGTTTAAAAACACAAATTAATCGAAATATCATTGCTAAAATTGAGGACAAAAAACATATCCCATCGATTCCACAACTAAATGCTTTAATGAAGGAATTAAAGTTTCAATTTGAGGATATTATTGAGGAAGATGCATCAACTGATGTTTTCGTAGCGATGATGGGGGAAGCGGCTACGGAAAAGGAAAAAGAAGGTTTTGAGAAAATGATTGCTCGTATGTTATGCATCTCAAAATACAAGAAGTTGAGAAAGGCATATAAAATCTAGTTGTAAGGGGTTTTGTCTATGGCAAATTATATAGGAGATACAAGTCTGTCCGAGCAAGAAATTAATATGCTACAGATAATGGCAGAAGAAAAAAGAGGGCAGTTCAATATTGGGACAGCTCCATTAGGCGAAACTATTTTTAAGCTAGTAAGACAAACAGGAATCCAGTTAATCTATGTTCCTATTGAGGTAGAAGAGGATCGTTCCAATACGTTTTCGGGTATGTATGCATCCTTTAAGCAAGATGGTGAAAAGGTTTTTTATATTGGAATTAACACGTACGAATATTTAGATAAACAAATTTTCACATTAGCACATGAATTATACCATCATTGGGAAGACACTGAAATGTGTGTTTGTCGCAATTTAGAAGAACCTAATGGGTTGGGGGAGCAAAAAGCAAATCGTTTTGCTGCTGAGTTTCTTCTTCCTACTAATAAGTTAAAGGATGAAATTATACTTAGAACAGCGGGAAAATCCCATTTGAAAGAGTTTGACCATCTTGATTTGCTTCGTTTTATAGCTCGTCTACATTGTGACTATCGCCTACCGTATAAAGCAATTGTGAGACGATTACAGGAAATTAAGGCGATTACAGAAGCGCAATTTACCGAATTGATTCAAGAACCATCACGAGACGAACAAAGTGCATATTTCAAAATCGGAAAAAACATTGATCCTCATGTCTTTAAGAAACTGAATACACGAACAATGGAGGATGGGGCAGAGGGAGATATTCCATACGAATTTATTTATTGCTTTAAACGTGAAATTGTTTCCCGTACTGAATTGGCAGACGACTTAAGCTTATTTGGAAAGGAATTAGTTGATTACGATCTTGAAGAAGAAGTAAGTGATCAAGATCTTGCAGAGTTAGAAGGGTTATTCGGAGGAGGGATGGAGGATGAAACTAAATAAGGTAAAGATAGAGAATGCTAATCCGGCCCTCTTATCTCTCATAGATAACTACAGACAAGTTCTTACTCTCGATGCTAATTTCTTTATTCCACCAGATAGGAGCAAGGAAAATAAAAAGATACCGACCCTAGACTTCAATTTATTTAAAAAACATTGGCTAACCCCGCTTATTCTCACATTCCCTTATCTTTCAATCCATCAAGCCGTTTATGATGAATTTCAAACAGGTTCAGTAAGAGATTTCGTTACACAAAAAATTAGCGGGAATCCCTCCTCTATTATGCTGCTTAGAGATGAGGAATTGGATTCTCAAGAAAAAATTGTAAGGAATTCCCTTGAAATTTCAATAGCAAGGCCGACTAGATATAGTCCTGGAATTGATAACAAAGATGATAGGGGAGAAGTTAAGTCATTGGCTCATATTGCAACAAAGGGCTATCTTTATTTTTGTTCTCATGATTCGAATGCGTTACGATTAATTGACGATGCTAGTGAGTTACAAACAAACCTGGATAATGTGTTATCTATTCGGACGTATGAAATTCAATATTACTTACTTCGGATGGAGATGGCTGAAAAGGGATTTATTCGTAGTTTATATAAGTATATGTACTATCTAACGGAGTCTGATAAAAAGCATAATTTATCATGGGAAGAATTTTGTAATGGAATGGATACACTGTATTTGGATGCAATAAAAAAGGCATCTGAGAAACCGACAAAACTTATTTTATAGATTAAAAAGGGACACGCCGATGGGAACTAATACGCCAATCGGTGTTTTTATTTTTTGTGTTGGCAATCAAGTTATATTACACTAAAATAGAAAAATATGTATGCGGGAAATTATAAGTAGAGATGGAATGAGGTAAATACAATGTCTAATCCTCTTTCGGCTTTAGTTCCCCTTATATAGACACAAAGAAAATGTATGATTATTTTCGGGAAAATATAGATGGGGAACGATTAAAGTTGTAGGAAATAGTAGTCAGGCGGATTATTAAACTGTATTTGGCAATGAAAAAATGCATAAAACGGCA
>NZ_KE952688.1:21811-32046 GCF_000466385.1 Aneurinibacillus aneurinilyticus ATCC 12856 | reverse complement strand
TGAATCAAAAACGACGAGGGTATTGCGTGTTTTACGGTCCCGCCTGGCTGAGGCTAAAAGCGGCCCCGCTTCTATGCGGAGACGAACCGACGCCCGTTTGGGACACGGTGTGGTGACGATCCACTATGGATCGTACTGGATAATCAACACCCTTGACGATGAATTAAAAAAGCAGCGACAGGCTTACTTGTGCTTCCAGAGTGATCCGTGGAAGGAACCGCGATTTGTGTTTTGGGTTAAACGGGATAAAAAAGGCGGAAAGTTGCTCAAACTTTCATTGCGCAAGCTGATTATTTCTCTTGTCGTGTTGCCAAATAACGGCCTGGTGAGTCCCTAAAAGCACGTCGGAACATCGCGATGAAACTGCTGGGCGAAGAATAGCCCAGCGCGTCGGCGATCATTGCGACAGAATCCCCCCGTGCCAGCATTTCTAGCGCATGCGTCAACCGTGCCTGTTGACGCCACTGGGCGAACGTCAAACCAGTTTCCGCCAGAATCAGCCGCCGCAAGGTCCGAGGCGAAAGAGCGGCCCATGCAGCCCAGTCATCCAGCGTTCGGCTATCCTCGGGACACTGCAAGATTGCGTTCGCAATGCGCAGAAGACGGGGCTCGGAAGGCATGGGCAAGTGCAAAGGCTCCAATGGCGCTTGCACGATTTCATCGAGCAATACGGCGGCGATTCGTTCCTGCTTCGGCTCCAGGAAATCCTGATCGTACCAGGAGGCTGCCCGCCGAACCAAAGCGTACATAAGCTCGGAAATGCCGATCACGCAAGTTGGCGCTGGGTTATGTTCGTCAATGTGCCTATCGGCGTTGCGCTTATAATAATTGTTGCGCTCAGTCTCCAGCGCTAGCCGAAAAATGCCAAGCGGGAGAAGCTTGATATTCCCGGTGCGGCTACGATTACACTCTCTGTCGCAGCCTTCATCTACGGGATTACGCAGACGGTCGAGCGAGGCTGGGACTCACCGGTCGTTCTCTGGACGCTCGGATTATCGCTAATTCTCTTGATTGTATTCGTCTGGGTAGAGCTTCGTGCGGCCCAGCCGCTGATTCGACTTGAAATCTTCCGTCACCGGAACGTGCCTGTCGGTATGATCATGGTTCTTGGGCTCGGTGCAACCTTGACGGCCAATATGTACTTTCTCTCGCTTGTCCTGCAAAATATCGAGGGCTACAGTCCATTTGATACAGGTCTTGCACTGTTGCCGATGGCCGTTACGTTGGCCGTCACCGCTATTGTCTCTCGCCGTCTTGAAGATGCAGGATTCCATAGGCTTCCTTTCTTCGGCGGTCTTATGGCCGCAGCAGGATTCGTTTGGCTGAATTGGTTGCCGTTCCATCCAGATTACGTTACCTGGCTGCTGCTTCCCAGCCTGCTCATTGGCGCAGGGCTGGGACTGATGCTGATGCTGATGACGGCCATCCACGCTGTACTCGCGGGCATTCCATCCAAAGATTCCGGCATCGCAGCAGGGCTGCAAAATACCGCCCGCCAGCTCGGTGGCGCGCTTGGCATAGCGGTTCTCGTAACTGTGGCTCACGCAGCGGCAGGTGGGCAGACGACTGCCGACGGAATAACCGGCGTTTCCCAACTGTCCGGATACCATGCGGCTTTCCTGACGAGCGGAGCAATCAGCGGAATTTCGGCCCTAGCCTCATTGCTGCTACGCCGTCATGCGAACTGAAACGCCTCCTGCCATAAAAGAAGGACCTCATATCCGATATCAGGCGGAAGATGAGGTCCTTTTTTGTAGGCGAAATTCATTGTTAAGCATAGCGCCACAAAGCGGCCATGTCTCTTCCTCGTGAAAAGACGAGGGAACACGCCGACGCGTGCACCTTTTTTCTTCCACCTTATGGATCATCAACAGGCGTGAGATAAAGCATCTTATTTAGGAGACAAGACGACAATCACTTAAAGATTCGCCTGACAAATAAACCCTAGCGGGGTACATTTGACAAAGAAAGCTCGTAGCATCATAATAAGTATGTTTAAAAGTTTGAACATATAGAGGTGAATGCCATGGAATCTGCTAATTGTAAAAACAGGGAGCTTGTTTTAGAAACATTCCGATTAACGACGCCTATTTTTCAAGCCTTAGGTGATGAGAATCGGCAGCATATTATTATGCTCTTACTTGAACACAACAGTCTGAATGTAAATCAAATCACAGATAAGATGGAAATTTCCAGACCAGCTGTTTCGCATCACCTGAAAATATTGAGACAAGCTGGCTTGATCAATTTTAGCAGGAATGGGAATGAGAAATTTTATTCGTTAAGCGCCGGTGAATTCATAGAGAGAATTAAAAACCTGATTACGGCAATCGAAACAGGTCTTTAAATTTTTTTGATCATTATGTTTAAATTTTTAAACATATAAACTTAACTATGGGGGATGGATATGAAGAACAATAGCAGTAAACCATGGAAGGGAATGTATTGGTTGATGCTGGCTGTACCCTTATTTTGGGGAGGATCTTTCTCAACGGCAGAGCATGTTGTATCAGAAATTCCGCCTCTTGTCGCTGCAACCCTTCGTTTTGCGCTCGCCGGTTTGTTGTTAACAATGGTTGCCATTTTGAAATCGGAATGGACTATGCCTGTGTTGAAACAAAGATGGAAAGGACTGCTTTTTGTATCGTTAACCGGGATTTTTGGCTATAATGCTTTATTCTTTTTAGGTCTGAAATATACGTCTGCCATTAATGGAGCGTTGATCATTGCAACCATGCCCGTTTTTGTTACGGTAGGAGCCGTCTTGTTTTTGAAGGAAGCGTGGAGCAGGACGACAGCACTTAGTTTGGTTTTATCGCTGGTCGGTGTAGTCATTGTCATTACGAAAGGGTCATTCAATACGATTAGTTCCTTGTCCTTTAATGTAGGAGACGTCTTGTTTCTTGCTGCGTTAGCTTGTGGTGTTGCGTATGGTTTGCTTGGAAAAGTAATCATGAAGAAGATATCTCCGCTATTTGCAACGACTTTGATGACTCTAATCGGCTCGGTGTTTCTTGGAGTTAGCTCATTGATTGAAGGAGGATGGGAAAAAGTTCCTTATTTATCCAGTCAAGGATGGCTGGAAATGTTGTATATGGTCCTATGCGGTACGCTGATCGGCTATGTGATATTTAATAAAGGGGTTGAACAAATTGGCGCGAGCCGGGCCAGCATTTACTTGAATCTGACACCAATTGTGACAACGCTGTTCTCCGTTGTGATGTACAACACGACGATGACATGGCAGCAAATGCTCGGAATGGTAATGGTGTTGATTGGAGTCTGCTTAGCGACGCTCGGAAAAGCTGATAGATCATAGAGGTGGGAAGGGGGTGCGGGAATGTTTTCCGAGCTTCGAAAATCCATGAGATAACTCAGGGAACAGCAGCTTAAAAGGGGACGCAGTTTGGTTTAGATCAAACTGCGTCTAACTTTCTATCATTTAAATCTTATCATAACCATTGAACTTCGAGCTTTCATTTATTTTTATAGACAATAAACGATATTGAAGTCCCATAACCCGGCTTGCTTGTAATTTGAAGTCCTCTGCCAAAGTGTCGTTTTAATCGCCGATCGGTATTAGACAGACCGATTCCTGACGTAGTATCTGATTGCTTCATGAATATGCGCTGTACCATCTCTTCATCCATCCCCACACCGTCATCTGCAACCACGATCTTTGCGTAAGTCTCGTAGTCCGAGAGACGGATATGAATATTGCCGCCACGTGCACGCTTCATGATGCCGTGCCTCACAGCATTTTCAACTAGGGGCTGGATGGTAAGCAAAGGGATTTTCAGTTGCTTACATCCACTTATCTCCCAAGTAACTTGTAGCCTATCGTCAAACCGTTCCTTTTCAATATATAGATAGGAACGGACAATACTTAACTCCTCTTCTATAGGCACAAGCTCATCCGCACTTTGAAACTTAAATTTATCCCTCAAAAAATTACTGAATGCTTCGAGCAGATTACGCATTCGATCCATATCAATTTCACTCAAAGCATAAACTGTATTCAATGTGTTAAATAAGAAATGAGGCTGAATTTGCGCCTGAAGCCAAGCTGCTTCCATTCGTAGTTGCTCCCGCACAGATTGTTTAACTTCGGTTAACGTCCTAACTCGTGCTCTTATTTCCAACGCATCCACCGGCTTTGTCACGTAATCGTTGGCACCAGACAGAAACCCATTTTCAATATCCTCAGGCTGACTTCTTGCCGTAAGAAGCAGAATCGGAAGTTCTGTGATCGTGAACTGCCTGCGAATTGTTCGTGACAACTCGTACCCGGACATTTGAGGCATCATGACGTCTGAAATGACTAAATCCCACTCCTTCGAATCCAATACAGCTAGTGCTTTTTTGCCGCTTGTTACTGTCATAATGTCAAATTGTTCTGAGGAAAGAACAGTTTCAAGCACTTTCAGGTTAACGGGGTCATCGTCCACAACTAATATTCTGGGTCGATCAGTAAGTATCTGCGGTTGCTGCCCAGAGATCGAATCAAATGGAGGGACGGAAGCAGCCAATGCGGCTTCCGTAAAAGCGATTGATGTATGAATTTTCGTTTCTGTTTCTTCTTGCAAAATGGCTGGATCGGCCAGTTGTAGGGTAAAGGTGAATTCCGAACCGTGACCGAGAACAGAACTGACCTGCAGCGTTCCTCCATGCAGTTCGACCAATTGTTTACTGATACTTAGCCCGAGTCCAAATCCTCCCTCGATCATCGTCTTGCCAGGGTCGGCCTGTTCATAAGGCTCAAACACACGCCGCATTGTTTCCTCGTCCATGCCAATGCCCGTATCCGAGATCGCAATGTGTGCCCTCCCATCCTTCACATATCCCCGAATTGAAATTTCACCTTCATTTGTGTATTTCACCGCATTGTGAAGCAAATTGAATACAATTTGTATAACCCGGTTTTCATCGGCAAATACTTTCGGAAACTCTTCAGGTATATGATTAATTAGCTGTATCGGTTTTCCTTCCGTCATAAAATGAAGCATATCCAATGCGCCAGTTGCAATCGTCTGAATGGAAAGAACACGCATTTTCAGCTTAGGATTGCTTTCTTTTAGACTCATCACATCAAGTAGATCGTTTAACATAAGCGTCATACGTCGTCCCACAGACAGGACTGTTTCCAAATCTTTGACGCTTTTTTCATTTAGTGAATGTTGCTCTCTTTCCAGAACAGCTTGTGAAATATTGAGAATACCGTGAAGCGGATTCCGCAGTTCATGAGATGTATTAGCGAGAAATTCATCTTTCAGCTTGTCTACTCTCTGAAGCTTCGCTGCAAGGTTCTTGGTTTCGAAATGAACCTGAAAATAGCGTCTGAACCAGACGGACGCAAAACAAGTCATCGATACAATCAGGTCAAACGGATAATATACAATTTTGATTCCTGTTATAAGGAGAACTCCCCACCATACGAGGCTGTTCGTAAACGCGACAAGGGACAGAAGTAATAAAACGTTATCCTCGATATTCTTCATGGACGTATAGAGTATAGAAACTATGGCTATTAGGATAGAAATCCCGATAATCATCACATACAAGGGCTGAAGCGTCACAATATACTGGGAGGGCAGGAGCAACCACAGTACAGCGGCTCCACAAAGAATAACGTACCATGGAAAAATTTTGAACCAACACGTCGGCAATTCGTGCACCACACATTGTAGCAGACAGTATGCAACGACAATCATTGAAAGATGGACTAACTTAAATCCCAATTCATAATCAATTGGAAGCCAATAAAGCAATAATTTCTCTTCGCTCCCAAGAAGATTTATAAGCATTGCACTGACGATTAGCAAGGAAAAGTAAAGCAATCTCTTCTCCCGGTTTCCCACCAGAAACAAAATAAGCGCATATACAGCATGCAGCAAAAACACGACGGCAACCATTTGCTGCATGGACACGGACAGTTGTGTCTCACGAGCAATCGCATCCTCTGTTCCAAACTTCAGCGACCGAACGATGCCGCTATTACGGGGGTCTTTATAATTTGCCGCCTGTATAACAACCTCGATTATGTTGCTTCCGTTTGTTGTGAAGGAGGCCGAGTAAGGAACATTCCATGCAACATATTCCTCTTCTGTTGCCCCTGGATGACCTGACTTTGCCAGCAACCTCCCATTTACATACAACGCCGACGAGCTTCGAACGCTTGGAATACGAATGCTGTAGGTTAAATCGTTTTCCGGATTAACGAGAATTCGTAAACGATAAGAACCATAACCGTATGGGGTATTATGCCCTGGTTGCAGGGAAGCATTCCAATTTCCTGGAACTTGAATGAATTCAGGATTTCCCCTAACCGGCTCCTTATGATTTCCGTTACTCATTAGCCATGTATGAGGATAAAATTCCCATTGGCCATCCAGGGTAATCGTACAACCTTCTGTAGCATCCCAGTTTCGTAAATCCAATTGTCCATTCACTACATGTGGCTGCTCGGTACTTTGAAACGATATCATCCAGAGAATGCGTGAACCTGTAAGGACAACCAAGAACAGGCCTACTAAAAGAAAAATTTTCCACTTTTTAATCCTAATTAGATTATTCAACAAAACCTGACTCCTTAACTCAACCTTTATATATGATAAATACAATTTTACATCGATTTCTCCTTCAGTTGTCCTAGATCAATTTGATATAAGAAAAGGATAACGCGCTTTTCTCTTTAGGAATAGCGTTCTTAACTTGATGGATGTATGATGTGCCACTATAAATGCGCCTTTCGGGTTATTCGCACATGTTTCTGGAGTTTTTTATCTAATATTGGTGGGTACTGCGCTGCATTGCACTTGAGATGGCGAAAAATGTGAGGGGGATGTAGTTATGGGGCAAACGATCGAGAAGAAGCTGGAGGCATTGAGGGAATGCAAACTGACCCGTGTTGCATGGGACCGAGCGAAATGACCCTTTACATGGAGGGTTTTTCTTTCCTTCAAGATTATGGGGGTCAAGAGGGGTAGAGGCTCCATGTAAAGGGCAGCGGGGGGCTAGTGCGCTCCGACTCGTGCCATTATTCGATCTGCCCGCTGTTGTCGTCGAACTCTTGAAATCGAGCAAGCAAGTATTTCTTCTCTTTTCCGAATTTCTTCCTTCCAACCATGTTATCATGTCAAAATCTTATATAGATTGATAAAAATAAATAATATAGATGACAATTTGTTCAGAATTTGTTGAGTTGACATCAGTAAAATTAAGTAACAGATATTAAACAGTATTATTTAACTGAAAGCGGAAGGAGTATAAAGTAAAGGTGAAAAAAGAATTATTTGCCATACCGATGAATAGGTCTGAACACTCTGGTATTGTGCGTGAGATAAAAAAAGGGGAAGCGAAGAGGAAGAAGCGGGCTTATGGCGTTACCAAATTTCTTATCCCTATTACCATTTCTCTCCTTGCTTATTCCGCTCCTGTCTTAGCAAAAGAATCGCAGGAGATAGTGAAAGCAAAAGAACTTATATCAGATAGATTACAAATTCAAGCACTTGATAATCCTGTTCACAGCCAAACTATTTTTAGTAAAACAATGGACGGAAGTGTAGAGGTTGAGAGACCTTCTGTAATGACAAAAGGGATCGTCAGTTATAAAGTACAAAAAGGGGATAGCATGAGTTCGATTGCTGCTACTTTTAAAATTCCATTGAAAGATTTATTGACAGCTAATCCACATATAAAAGATTATAATAAACTTTCCGCTGGTCAAGATGTGTATCTTCCCCAATAAAATAAGCAGGAACATTACATTATGCAGGAATTTTTACAATCGTGCTAAGCGCTTTGCTTCTTCTATATCTGCAATTTTCCCCCAAGGTATTACCGTTCCAAAGTAGACACTAAATAAAGAACCTATGCGCAGAGAGGGTGGCCTCGATATTTGAACTGTAACCCGAATAATGGAAAACTTAAAAAAGTAACGGTTAGGCTACTAAAAGCTGATTCCTGTATTCAACAGGAGTCAGTTTTTCTAATGTCCACTGGTAGCGGTGACAGTTATAGCCATAGATGCAGTCAGATAAGAGTTTGTCAAAACGTATGCAATCTCGATTATGTACTTTTCCATTGCTATAGAAGGGGGATATGCTGCATTAACACTGCATTGGACCGGGAGGGAGCGAACTTCCTTCCATCAAGCGGCTTCAGCTTGAACACATATTTTTTACGTATATCGAAGAGTTCAACAAACTATCTTTTTCCAAAACATATTGAAGGCACGAGAATCATCACTTAAACAACATATAACGAATTAATTTTCTTCCCAATCCAGTAAAGATAAATTGTGGTAGGATAGATAAAAAATACTTAAACTTTCAAATTTATCTAAGGGGAGTGTTATTAGTGCTTGAGTATGAGCGTTCTTTACCTTTAAATTTCGAGGAATCTTCATGTATTGAAAAGGATGGTTATACTGTTAGAGATGTGTCCTATTTAAGTCCGTATGGTGGGAGAGTTCCTGCTTATTTGGTCGTTCCTGATGCAAACGGACCTTCCCCGGCAGTTGTTTTTATGCATCCTGGTCAAGGCAATCGAACAACATTTTTGTCTGAAGCTGAAGCTTTAGCTTTAAACGGTGTAGTTTCTCTTTTAATCACTGCACCTGCCATGCGAAGCCGTCCTCCAAAAGATTTGTCTGAGGAACAGAAATTAAGTCTTATGTTAGAGGCAATAAGTGACATCCAGCAATATACTCAAACAGTCGTTGACATCCAAAGGGGAATCGACCTTCTTTTTAGTTTCGAAAATGTTGATGTAAATCGTCTTGCGTATGTCGGACATAGTTTGGGCGCTACCTGGGGAGGAGTTCTCGCTGGAGTCGAAGAGCGTATTAAATCATATGTTTTAATGGCTGGACTCTCCAGTGTATCTGAGTGGCATAAAACGAGCGATCACCCATTAGCAGCTTTGATTCGTGCCAAGTTATCAAGAGAGCGGTTTAATAAATTTATTTCTGAATTGGAACCATTAGATGCGGTTCATTACATAAATAAAGCTACACCTGCATCACTGTTATTTCAATTTGTTCATGACGACGAATTTGTACCGAAACATCAAGCGGATACATTCTATTCTATTGCAAGTTCACCAAAGGAAATTTCCTGGTATCATACCGACCATCTTTTTACGAATTGTGATGCAGCCTATCAAGATCGTACCCAGTGGGTTATCAAACAATTAGGACTTGATAATAAATAATTGTTTGCAGACTGCGAGATATAATATATAGAATCTATGTAGAAATCATTTGACATATTAACAAAAGTTCAGGTGGTTGGAAGGAGGAGAGAGGTTGGTGCGCCCTGGCGCTCCGGCAGAAGAAAGGCCAGTGTGTTTTTTTCCGACAGCTCCTGTCCACCGCCCTTCCTTTTTTCTTACCTCCTACCACAAACATGTCATGATAGCTTTGACGATCGTTGGAACTTCAACCACCAGCAGCATATATCTGCGGCGCTGATGCTTCTGATGATTTGTATGTTTCTCAAAGTGCTACCCCATGTTGATTGGATCACAGTCAAACCAAGGTAGCCGATTGCTCCTACATTTCACACAAGGTAAGCACCTGTTAAACGGGATAGGTGCTTTTTTATTTGGAATGCATTCGTGTAGAATGAAATAAGAAAGAACATTTTCATTAAAGAGTGTTAGAAATTCATTTAGAAAGGCAGGTAGCGTATGGATTCTTTCATTATATTATTTTGCTTTGCAATTACTTTGCATAATATAGAAGAGGCTATTTGGTTGCCAAAATGGTCACAACAGCCTTCAAAATTTCAAAAATCGGTTACTGCAGGTGAATTTCATTTTGCTGTAATTGTCATTACTGCACTTGCATACTTATCAGCCTTCTATTATTTATTTGTACCAGAGTCCAACTTAGCGAAATGGATTTTCATTGGTTTTTTAGGTTCAATGATTCTCAATGCTATTTTTCCCCATGCCATTGCAACAATAGTATTAAAAAGATATGCACCAGGTCTTGTTACAGGAATCATGCTTAATATTCCAATTAACTCACTCATTATCCTACGCTTGTTTGAGAATCATCAGTTAGCATGGAAGGAGTTAATATTTTCAACAATGGCAGTTGGTATTATTTTGCTAGCACTTATTCCGCTTTTATTTAAGATTGGAAGAAGAACTATACCTTTTTAGAAAAGGTAAAAAAATAACACGCCTGTTGATGATCCATAAGGTGAAAGAAAGAAGGTGCACGCGTC
>NZ_KE952688.1:16227-21711 GCF_000466385.1 Aneurinibacillus aneurinilyticus ATCC 12856 | reverse complement strand
AGAGACACGGCCGCTTTGTGGCGTCAAGGCCGGACCGGCAAAACATCTGGGTATTGGTATGAGGAACAATTGCTGGTTGGTTTCGTTCTTGGCACCCTGTACTGTACACAATAAAGGCTGCTAATTTAATTAAAATCTACATTGTAGAATTTATACAAAAATGGGAGGGAAACAAGAATGAATAAAGTAAATTTTGATTTTCTTGATGGGAAGGATTATTTAAGACCCGCTACCGATCAACAGCCGGCTGTCGAAGGTGCCAGACCTGCCGACTGGGCAGAGTTCGTTCCAGAGCTTGGCGTGGGTGTCGGTGATTATGTTGTGACCAAACGCCAATGGGGAGCTTTTTTCGCTTGCTTATGTTTATTTAATTTGCTAATATAACTGACGAACGTTCGTTAGATTTGAGGTGATTTTATTGAAAAGCGATGAAATTAAGGAGGCAGCTCTAAAATATTTCACAATTCATGGTTATGAAGGAGCATCCCTTTCTCTAATAGCTGAAGAAGTCGGCATGAAAAAGCAATCCATTTACGCCCATTTCAAAGGAAAGGATGATCTTTTTCTGCAAGTTTTACGTGATGCGAAAGAGAGTGAGTTATTTTCAAAACTTCAATATTTCAGTAAAACTGATTCGCAAAATCCTGAAAAAGATTTGTACGGATTTCTACAATTGGTAATCGATCTTTTCCAAAAAAATGAGCAGTTAAAATTTTGGCTACGTATGTCTTTTTTTCCGCCAGCACATCTTGCAAAAGCAATCGAAAAGGAAGTAATCGATATCGAGGAGAAGGTGCAGGCGATGCTGGAAAGTAAATTTCAGGATTGGATCGATGCTGGAGTAATAGTCGGAGATGTAGCAAAAACGCCAACCTTTGCCTTTTTAGGAGTAGTCGATTCCATTATGCAGGAGCTTGTATACGGTAATGATGAGAAGCGGCTGAAGGATAAATTGGAAGCCTCCTGGACAGTATTTTGGAGAGGGATTTCACATCAATGATTTTTATGGAGAGGGGTGTTGATACATGAAGAAAACAATAAAAGAACAAAATGCGGCATTAATTATTCTTCTAAGTAATGTATTTATTGCATTTCTAGGAATTGGTCTCATCATCCCCGTTATGCCATCTTTTATGGATATCATGCATTTATCAGGAAAAACGATGGGCTATCTTGTTGCTGTATTTGCGGTGGCGCAATTGCTTATGTCACCGCTCGCAGGGCGTTGGGTTGACCGTTACGGCAGAAAGAAAATGATCATAATCGGCCTATTCCTTTTTGGTATTTCAGAACTTATCTTTGGTTTAGGCACGAATGTATTGATGCTTTATATATCAAGGATTCTAGGGGGGATTAGTGCCGCCTTTATTATGCCAGGTGTTACCGCGTATGTTGCAGATATTACATCAATTCAGGAGCGGCCAAGAGCCATGGGCTATATTTCTGCTGCCATTAGCACGGGTTTTATTATAGGGCCTGGCATCGGCGGCTTTATTGCAGAATACGGTGTACGCATGCCCTTCTTCTTTGCGGCAGCCGTTGCTTTTTTAGCGTGCCTTTCATCAATATTTATTTTAAAAGAGCCGCTAACAAAGGAGCAGCTTGCAGAAATTTCTGCTAATACAAAGCAAACAAATTTTATAAGCGATTTAAAAAGATCACTTAATTCGCTTTACTTTATTGCATTTATTATTGTATTTGTACTCGCTTTTGGTTTATCAGCATATGAAACTGTTTTTAGCCTATTTTCTGATCATAAATTTGGATTCACGCCGAAGGATATTGCAACCATTATTACAATAAGCTCAATTTTCGGCGTTGTTGTGCAAGTATTTATGTTTGGAAAAATGGTAGATATACTCGGTGAAAAGAAACTAATTCAACTATGTTTGATTACAGGTGCAATATTGGCGGTAGCATCCACCGTGATCTCTAGCTTTTTGGCAGTGCTAGTGGTAACTTGCTTCATCTTCCTCGCATTTGACTTGCTTCGCCCGGCATTGACAACATTTTTATCAAAAGCTGCTGGGAAAGAGCAAGGATTTGTTGCTGGAATGAACTCAACCTATACGAGCTTAGGTAATATTGTCGGGCCGGCGATGGGCGGAATACTATTTGACGTAAACATCCACTACCCTTATCTTTTCGCTGCTGTCATTATGGTCATTGGCCTCGGTATTACAGTCATGTGGCAAGAAAAACAATTTGCAGAAAGGTTGGCAGAATAAAAAACCAAACCGATTTTTCCTACGCTAGGAAAAATCGGTTTTTTCATGATTTGCGGACAGGACACTCGTGACTTCAGTCGTGAGTAATTGACTCCGCAAATCCCCTTAGTGCGAATTTTATGTAAAAATGTTGACTGAACTACATCGCTATCAAGTATACGGAGATACCTAATTTGAGTTATGTCCTATTTTTTACCATATCTAACATATCTTTTAGTACATTAACAACAATTTGTGGTTGATCGATGTGGATTACATGTCCAGCATCTTCAACAATAATATGTTTTTTATTAGTTGACAAGCTAGCGAGTTCTCTTTGAAATTTCATCCAGGCAGCCATAGACTTTGCTGTATGGAAAGGCTGCAAACCGCCTGTTGCGACAATAAGTGGAATGCTTCCAAGAGATTTGGAAGCACGAACTTGTTCTAAGCTTTCTTCAACCTCATTAAGAGAGCCTTCCAAAGTGAATTGATTATAATAATTTTCCCGTACTTCTTTTGTAAATAAAGAAGGCAGTATTTTATTTTGATCCTCATGACATGAATCTAAGAGGACCACTCCTGCAACTTCCTCTGGATATGTACTTGCAAATAATCTTACATTTAATCCTCCGAACGAGTGTCCGACTAACACATATGGAGATTTTACACCTGCTTTTTTAAGTAATATACGTAAGTTCTCAACACTTTGCTGACTATGTCGAGGTCTGTCATCCCATTCACTTTTGCCAATACCAGCTCTGTCATAAATAAACATCTTTGAGAACTTTGAAACGTCATCTTTAATCGGATTCCAGTTTTCTAATGTGAATCCATATCCAGAATCAAAAACTAGAGTAGGACCTTCATTATTTTTACCTAACAATTCATAGTATAATTCAATACCACCAATATCTAGTTTTTGTCCTATTTTATTTTCGATAGCTTTACTCATATCTAATCCTCCATTTTTCATTTTTGTATAAAAAGAAAATAGAATTCACTTGACGTAGTAACAAAAGTTCAGGTGGTTGGAAGGGGGAGATTCGGAAAAAAGAAGAGGGTGGATCCGCCCACCGCCCTGCTTTTTTCCTTGCCCCTTACCACAAGCATGTGTCGATTTATCAAATCAGATGCATATAACCCTCCCTGTCATTCTTCTAAGTTTTAATCTGATAAGTTCAATTTAATTGAACTTATCGTAACATGCACTTATTTCCTTTTCAAGCTAAAGTTTAATATAATTAAACTACTTTATTAAAATAAAAAGGATGTTGAAAATGAATGAACTCGGAAAACGAATAAATAAATTAAGAATAGAAAGAGGTATGACGCTAGTAGAACTAGCAGGTGACAAAATGACGAAGGGAATGTTAAGTATGATTGAAAATGGGCGTGCAAACCCTTCGATGGAGAGTTTAAAATTTATTGCACGTCAGCTGGGCTGTGATCCTCATTATTTGTTGGAGAGCCATACACCTGATGAGCTAAAGTACTTATTTAGTCAGGTAGAGGCAGCGTTTGAAAAAAATAATGATAAACAGATAATTAATTTGACACAAGATATGTTTGACCAGCAGCTTCCAACTTCGTTTGAGTCTGCCAGGATATTAGAAATTGCTGGCCGAACGGTTATTAAGACCGACCGAAAACAAGGAGAAAGGCTGATAGAACGAGCGATAGCAATCTATGAGCAGTTATCCCTTTTTAGTCACTGCGTAGCTGCTAAAGTACACATAGTAAAAAAACGTGCAAAAGACGGTAATTACCATGATGCGCTTATATTGTTGCGAAGTGTACAAAAAGAGTATCGTGAAAAAGCGACAGTAATTGATATCGCAGTTGAAGTAGAAGCGAATTACGTTGAAGTGGTCATACTCTTCGGGATAGGTGACTATAAATCGGGAAGGAGTAAGCTTAATGAATTGATCGAACTATCCAGGAGAAAAGGGATTTTTTATAAGATGGATGATATTTTTCGAATTGCAGCGTTCCAGGCCCTTCTTCGTAATAATGAGAATGATTATGCTTATTTTATAAAGAAGTCAGAGCAGTTTGCTGTTTTTAGTGAAAATGATGAATCGCTGGCGTTTACGTTGTTACTTCAAGCTCATTATCATAATCAAATATCAAAGGATTATGGACAAGCCCTTTTTTACTTGGATGAGTTTGCTACATTAGTAAAGGGTGAGCTTGGAAGTGACTATTACTATCTTGAAAAAGGTAAAGCACTGCTAGGAAAAGGGCAGGTGGAAGAGGCTCTAAAAGAGTTTGAGCAATTTAAGATGCCGAATACAACTAGCTACCCGCTTGAATTATCTATCCTCTATACTGTAGATGCGTATAGGGCAAATTGCCTCTTGCAATTAGGAAGGGTAAAGGAAGCGCTTATATATGCAGTGAAAGCAGCTAACAATATAGGTTCGCTACCCCAAACCCCTTATCAAGATTTTATAAAAAATACCTTAGAGCTAGTGAAGAAAAAATCAATAGCTTACTAGGAAAGTGAAAAAGAGACTGTCCGTTTCCAGCCGATTGCTTTTGAACAATGAAAATCGGCCCCTACGACTTCTTAGCATTTATAGATATGGCTTTGCGATCTAAACTGTAACTATATACCAAGGGTGTTGATTATCCAGTATGATCCAGAGCAGCAATCCTGTGATTAGGCCATCATAGTATTAAACTGATGTACTTTTCATATACATCAGTTTTTTTATTGACTGAGGAATAATTAAGTATCATAAGAAATTGTATGAATCCGTTCATTACCATGAGTTAAGAGCAAGGTAGCCTTCATTTGCCATTCGAACTATTGCAAGGGGAAATCATCCTATATATAACAGGATTTTTTAAGAACTATTTACTTATTATTCATGTTTATAAGACCTTATCATTCCATAAACAGGAATAAAGATGGTATCATTATATTTCGAGAATAAAAAGCTACTTATAGAAAGTAAGGAGAGAAATATGAATAAAAGAGAGAACCTTTTATACTTAAGTGTTGAAAAACCTTATGCATCAGCCGATACAGTAAAAAAGGCATGAGGCAAACCATATCAAGAAGATACTTATGCCAATGGTAAGGCTTATCGGTTAATTTATTTAACAGGCAATCAATATGTATTTATTGATGGTAATAGACGAAGTGCAGTTAAAGGTGTTCATCCAGTTCACTTCATCTGATATAAGAAGAGTGAATATTAAAAATCAAATTAATTGCTTTCCGTTATAAGGAAACTATATAGAAATCACTTGACGTAGTAACAAAAGT
>NZ_KE952688.1:0-16127 GCF_000466385.1 Aneurinibacillus aneurinilyticus ATCC 12856 | reverse complement strand
GGAAAAAAGAAGAGGGTGGATGCGCCCACCGCCCTACCTTTTTTTCTTACTTCTCACCACAAAAATGTGCCGATTTATCAAATCAGACGTATATAAAAGGCTTAAAAAGTAAAAAGAGATAAGAAACATTTAAAACCGTTGCACTATGCGAACAAAGTCATATGGATTTGCATACTGGAAGACTAGATTAATAAATGGCGAGCCGTATATGTATACGCACGGTTCTGGGGGGAACCTGCCGTAGAAACACAGAAAGACGGCAGGGGCTTATCCTACATATGTGCTAAATTGGCGAAAGGAAAAATATAAGGGGTACGGATATGAAGTTTGATAAGAGAATGCGGGAGCGGTTACAGGCTCTATTATCGACTGTGAGAGAATCTGTTCAAACAGAAGAAATCATTACTGAATGCTCCTTTTTCTTAGAAATGATAGCACGACATGAGCTACCAAGCTGGATGGAAGAAAAGAGATATGTAGTGATAAAAGAATGTGAATCTCCAGTGAGAATAAATAAAATAAACGCAGAACAAGGGATTCTTACCTGTGAAGAACCGGGGGGAAAATCATTCGAGGTTCGAATTGAGGAAGTCGAGTACTGGGTACCGCAAGAAGATGAGTGTATTTACTTTTATTTTGGTGGACCAGAAATGCCATGTAGGGTTTTAGGTGTAGATAAGAATGAACTGGTATATCACGACATTTTGAATGGAACAAGAGAAGGTAATCAAGAGCAGCGTACAATATGGCTCAAATGGGTAGTACCGGAATCTTGGAAAGATAGAGGGGAGTGTTTTAGATACGTCTGACCAAACATTGGAGGACACCACTTTTACTAAGTTCAAGCGAGGTTATAGCCTTGCTACAGACTTATTAAAGGCGATGTTCTTTTTTTATTTGAAAAGGGATTCATCGATGGGAGCAAAACAACTGTCACTTCCCCGGACTCGCTATGTAGGAGATTATGGTTGCCGTGCCTCTCACGCCCTGCGGGTTCGCTCCCGTTACCATGATTACGATATAGGTGAGGAACCCCATCACCATCAACCTGAGGCAAAAGATCACTCCTAAAAATACTTAAAGGGCGCCATCTATGTGTGGAAAGGGTATAATAAATTAGCAGAAGTAGACACTAAAAGGGGCTGCCTAGGATTCTTATTTTACGTAAAAGAAAAAACTAGGATACAAAAAGACAAAAGAAGAAAAGGAGATACGATGACAAGGGAAAAAGAAGGAATAAAAACAGGGTGGAACTTGGACAACAGCTATGCACGTCTGCCAAAATCATTTTTTACCAGTCTCAACCCAACCCCCGTACGTTCACCGAAGTTAATCATTCTCAATGCTCCGTTGGCAACATCCCTAGGATTGAACATCCAGGCGCTGCAAAGCAAAGAAGGGATAGAAGTGTTTGCTGGTAACCGAGTTCCTGAAGGCGCCTTGCCTCTCGCTCAAGCTTATGCGGGGCATCAATTTGGGCATTTTACGATGCTAGGGGACGGCCGGGCTCTGCTGATTGGCGAACAAATCACCCCTTTAAGTGAACGGTTTGATATTCAGCTCAAGGGTTCGGGCCGAACGCCATATTCCCGTGGAGGCGATGGTCGAGCGGCACTTGGACCGATGCTGCGCGAATACATTATCAGCGAAGCCATGCATGCGCTTGGTATTCCTACCACCCGTAGTCTAGCGGTAGTGACAACCGGTGAGTCAGTGATCCGTGAAACCGATCTGCCTGGTGCAATTCTGACCCGCGTGGCTGCCAGCCATCTGCGCGTCGGTACCTTCCAATACGTTTCAAAATGGGGCACAGCCCAGGAACTACGGGTCCTAGCTGATTATACATTAAAGCGCCATTTTCCAGAAGCTGAAGCTAATGAGAATCGCTATCTTTCGCTGCTTCAGGAAGTGATCAAACGTCAGGCCGTACTGATTGCCAAATGGCAACTGGTTGGCTTTATCCACGGGGTGATGAACACCGACAACATGACCATTAGCGGGGAAACTATCGATTATGGTCCTTGCGCCTTTATGGATGCCTATGACCCGGCAACGGTATTCAGTTCCATTGACATTCATGGCCGCTATGCCTATGGCAATCAGCCGCATATTGGCGGCTGGAATCTCGCGCGATTTGCTGAAACTCTATTGCCATTGCTGCATGTCAATCAGGAGGAGGCTATCAAACTGGCCCAGGATGCAATTTCAGATTTTGCTGGGTTGTATCACCGTAATTGGCTCGCGGGAATGAGGGCAAAACTGGGAATATTTAACGAAGAGATACAGGATGAATCCCTTATTGAAGATCTTCTCAATATGATGCAGAAGTATCGGGCGGACTATACCAATACGTTCCGGGCATTAACTTTTGGTACACAGGAGGATATGGCCTTGTTTGGGACCCCGGAATTTGCTCAGTGGCATGAGCTGTGGCAGGCGAGATTAGACAGGCAGCAGGAATCGAAAGCCACCTCTCATCAGTTGATGCGGAACAGCAATCCTGCGATAATTCCTCGGAACCATCGCGTAGAGGCCGCACTAGAAGCCGCAGTAAAACAAGAAGACTACAGCGTAATGGAACGGCTTCTTGATGTTCTTTCTAGACCCTACGCGCATTCTCCTGAACAGGCTGATTATTCCACACCGCCTGCGCCATCAGCCCTTCCTTACCGAACCTTTTGCGGTACCTGATATAGGAGGAAGTCCGCATCGCTATTAAACTGATATGAACGGGGCCTGACGGCCTTATTCATATCAGCTTGATGGCCATGCGGCTGAATGACTGAGTAAGTGTGGGAAGTTCAAGACAGGATTTCGGAGGGGAATAATGAGGAATAAGAATGAGAATTTGCTTCAGATTGCTAAAGATTTTATTAGAGAGTCTAACATGGATGTAATTTATGCTTTTGTTGGAGGTTCAGTAGGAAGAGGTGAAGCTGACAAGTATAGTGACGTGGATTTAACTATTTATACAAATACTAATTTAAGCTCAAACAAATCTGATGTTATTTATAATGGTGAAATTATTCAATTAGAAACATTACATATAGATGAGTTGCCAAATCAACATATGATTGAAGAATCTCCGTGGGATTACAGATTTTTGAATGAAATTACTATTGTTAAAGATGAAGCGGATAAATTTAGTAAGATTAAACAATGGGCCACTACTTATTTTGGCTCTGAAAACGCTAAGAAAAAGATGGTTAAACAAGTTTCAGAAATGGTTAAAGAAAGAACGATGTATGCTTTTGATTACTTAAAACAGCATAAATTTTATTCCGCAACTCACGCTTCTATGGGAGCTTGGGCAGAGGCTGGATTCTTATATTTATTTCTTAATCATCATTCACTTTCAACTGGGCTTTTAATTCCCCGAATTCAAAACTTAAAAGTGCATTTTGAGGAATTTAAACGTGTATCTCCTTTTTCTATAATAGACGATTTATCAGAAGTGCCTGTAATACTTAGCCGGTTCCGTAAGTACCTAAGAAAGCAAGGGCATTCATATATTGGCTTATGTGATATTCATGATACTTTATGTGAAAGGAAAGTCCAACGATTACTTAATAATAATGAAGATTTCAATTTACTTTGGCAAATGTATGGAGAAGCTTTATGGATTTATTTTGAAACATCAAATGGGTTATCTTTTGAACAGTATTTTGACAACCTGCCTAATGAATTACAAAAAGATTTATCGAAGATTGGATTTATTCCTTTAGAGGAGAAAAAAGTAAGAGAATTATGTAGGCTAAGTGATGAACTTTTAACTCTTTCTTGTTGAACTAAAGGGTGCTTTGTTGAAGAAGAATACTAGAAAAAGAACTGCAAACGAGCCCTTTTCTTCTCCTCGAATTATCAACATTGTTGTTTAACATAGCCAAAAGGAAAAGGACTAATTTTCGGAATTGATCCTTTTCCTTTTTTCGTTATACGATTTATTTACTTTTGTATTCTTGCTCTCTTATTCCAAAAATCTTACGTACTTTCCTTAATGCGGATATACTATCCTTAAAAATACATCAGCTAAGGAAGGAAGAATTTTTATATGCACTCACGATCCATAACATTTAGTCAGGGGGTTGCACTATATATGGGGGCAGTCCTTGGCTCCGGTATTCTTATTCTCCCTGGATATACCGCTACTGTTGCGGGACCTTCGTCCATTCTATCCTGGACAATTTTATCACTATTAAGTATCCCTTTGGCTTATACTTTTGCGAGACTTGCCTTAAAATACAAGGACTTTGGCGGAATTTCCACCATTGTCCAGAAAGCTTTTGGTTATAAGTGGAGCGCAATCGTCGGATGGTTCTTTTTTGCTTGGGTGGCTACTGGACAAGCGGTTGTAGGAATAACAGGTGCAGGATATATAGTGCATATATTTCATTTGTCGGAAATATATCTTTATTTAAAAATCGTATGCAATTGACCCAATGTGCGCTCCCAGACGAAATAGTGTCCTTCATTGATATCCTCTATATCGTACTGTTCCCCCTGAAATGCTTCTTTCCCTCCTTGTGGAAAACAAATACGAAATTTGCGCTGGATCTAAAGTAATAAACTGAATCATGGTCATATCCCCATCGTTCAAGTATTTTTTCTGCATGTCGGAATGTATGAGAAGCACACCATATGCGTCATTCTCTTCTATCCATCTATGGATAATCAACACCTTTGAAAAAATATATCTTTTCATGAACTTAGGCGCTCATCCCACCATCTAAACTTATGTAACAAAAATAAAAGGGACAAAAGGAGGATGGACTATGAATCATCCATATCCTTACATCCATACCCAATTAAAAATCCCTGTACAAACTAAAAAGTGATGTTCTGTAAGTAACGAAAAAAATTGGGAATTTTCTTCGTTACTTGCGTAAATAAAGGATAAGCCTACTATATAGCAAATACTGAGGTGTTAGAGATGGAAATGCATGTTGAAATTGTAAATTATCATCCTGATTATGCAGAAAGTATTGCAGAGATGTGGAGCAGAAGCCAGGATGCATGGGGCGGTGGTACATCTGTTCGTACTGGGGAACAAATCCGTCAGGAGGAGAACAATTCTGATTCGTTGGCCGTCTTTCTGGCTGTTTGCGATGGACAGGTTGTCGGTTATTGCAGCTTAAGTGAATATCGGGAGGACACAGGAGCGTTGTATATCCAGCTCTTGAACGTTCGTCCCGACTATCACGGTAAGAAGATCGGAAAAATGCTTGTACTGCGGGCAGTGAAAGAGACTATTGACCGAGGATGGCCACGTCTTGACCTGTATACGTGGGAAGGGAATGTAAAGGCAGTTCCGTTATACAAACGATGCGGTTTCTTTTGGGAAGACCGTGAGGATACGACGCACTTTATGAACTTCATTCCACAAATCGTTAATTGTCCAGCACTCGTACCCTATTTCTCAGATATCGATTGGTATGCTGATTTCACACGTACGATTGAAGTAGCGCCAGACGGTCGTATAGAAAACAATTTCCATACGTATACATATGCATGGACCAAGAATGGACGTGAACTTCGCGTGGATGTTGAGCGCAGGGGGAGAGGCATCTGTCTAATTGAGACGGAAGATTATATGTTATCTGCAACGGTAGAGCAGGCCGAACCCGTCTTTGGCAAAGAATATATCGTACAATATCGAATTATTAACAAATCGGATTATCCGCTTAAACTGGATTTCCAGGGCGTGTCGGACCGCAATATTGTATTTGACTGGCGAAAGTCAGTTGAAGTAGAAAGAGGAGAACAATTGCTGACCGCCCGCTTCTTTGTTGGAGAGATTGAGGAAGATCAGAGCGAGTGGCAGACCTGTCCGACTGTTTGTGCTCAGGTGGTAATCAATGATCTTCAGGCAGTACTAAAGGTTGGGGTAGTACCAAAGTTTCCAGCCAACTTGTCGATGAAGGTGCCTGATACCATATATGCCCTTCAAGGGCAGTATGAATTCTACATCGATGTTGAAAATAATTTTCTTGAAACCGCATCGTTCTCATTTGCTCTGCCCCCGGTGCCATGGCTGGAATTGGAGATGCATGAGTTCACAGTACAGTTGGGAATGAAGGAACGGGCATCTTTGACCATTCCTTGTAGGCTTTTGGATTACGGCTTTTATAGGTCACAACTCCAAATCCAGGCGACCCTAGCAAGCGGCCGGAAGGTAACATCTTCTCGAATTATCGGTGGAGGATTCAGCGGACCAGGAGCTATGTGTGTTGGTGAGACTGGGAATACACGAGTGGTTATGAACGGCAAGTATAGCCTTAATTACGATAAGGAAGACAATCAGATTTATATCCGGCGTTCAGGCTGGAAGGAGGAGTGCATATTGATGCACCCGCAAATAGGCAAGCCGTATTCAGGTGAGTTTTCTAAAAAGAAGCCGGAACATTGGGAATGGAAGCAGGAACGTGGAGCGATTGGTTTCAAACATACATACCGTTCTGGTGAATATCCGCAATTACTCCTGCATATGCATTCGCTTCTGTATGCTGATGGCACGGTAAAGTTGTGGCAGGAGGTAGAGAACGATTCGGGTACCAACATTCCTTCTAAAATGTGGGTCTCTCAGAGAATTTATTATGATTTGTACGGCTCTGTGCTTCCCTATGGAAGTCAGTTCGTCGAGATTAATGATTCTCATGGTAACGACTATGATTATTGGGATGGAAGTAAGGTAAACGAACCGTGGATATTCTCTCGTGGAGGGAAAGAGACATTCGGAATTTGCTGGTCCGATACCCACTCCATAAATTTAAACGACTGGAATATGGGGCTGGAAACTGATATTGGAAGGGTGAATGCTGGTGAAACGAAGCGTACCGGTGACATTGTTCTATCGTTTGGCGGCTTCGAAGACTGGAGATCATTCCGCAATTTTGCTTTGAAGCGCTCTGTCGCTGAGCATCCGGCACAACCTGTATGTCATATAGAACTGACGGCCAATGGCGGCAATCCGTTTGTATCCCCGGAAACGGGTAGTATACCTATAATGTTGTGCGATATAAAACAGAACATATGGGAAGGAGAAGTATCCGTTTCATATCTAGGCAATTTTGAACCGGCAGAGACGGTGTCTTTCTCGGGAAATAAAGAGGCGAAAGCTTGCTTTATGCTCCCAGCACCTGGCCGTCCTGTCGAGACAATCCGGGTGAACGCCTGTGTAGGCCCACTTGATGAGACATATCATACCTCATTATTTCAGATTGGTACAAATAGTGTAAAGCAAAGAGAAAATGTTGAATCAGGTTTTACCGTGTACGAGGCGGACAACGGACGAATTCGGATCGCTGCAGCTGCAGATTATTACCCGGGACTTCATTCCTTTACAGTGGATGGTCGGGAATGGCTGGCTACAGGTTTTCCAAAGTATGGACCGAAATCATGGTGGAATCCCTGGATCGGTGGAATCTCCGATCAATTAGATGGTTTGGGTCCGCTATCTGTCTTGAAGGAGGAACGCTCGGTTTCCTTCGTTCATCTTCCTGATGAAAAGAATAACATGTGGTCCGGAATCAAGGTTAGCTTGAACATACAGAAGCACGAGACGTATAAGGGATTAACGTTGAACGGGTACTATCTGCTACTACCAGATGTACCGATCCTTGCATATTTCACAGAAATTCAACAAGAAACTGGCATGTATCTCGATGGGAAGCACCTCATAACAGAAATGTTTTTATATTCAGGCAACGGTCCAGATCATGGCTGGTTACGAACGTTCAACCCCGAAGGGAAGCAGTTGTGTTATCGGCTTGGAAATGGGGAGCTGCAGGTGCGCGAAACGGGAGGTTATACTTTCGGACGAGAAGAACAAAAAGGGATCATGCATGTTGTGACCGATGAATCTGTCATCCAGCCGTCAGTATACTCAAACAAGGAAGTTAGTTGTCTTTCATTCTCTCACCATTTGCGGCTGCCACACGGAACTTTGAGTTGTTTGGCGCCGATATTTTTCGTTTTTACCGACGACGCTTTGCCACAGGGGGCCTTGAAGAAAATTCGCGGCCTCACATTCAAAGCATGAGAGCTCCCCATACAAAAAAATATATCTTTTTATGAACCTAGGCACTCTTCTCGCCATCTAAACTTATGTAACAAAAATACGGAGGATAAAAGGAGGCCTCATCATGTGATTATCAAACAAAGTATTGAGCAGGGTGCCCAACTTACTAAGTTAGGAGTGATAGAATGTCAGATGTTCATTTTCGAAGAATTAATGCTAAAACCGTTCTGGAGATATGTAATCTGAGCAATACCCTTTCTGAGGTTCAACGAGAAATGGTTGCAGATAATGCCGTATCTATAGCTCAAGCTTATTTCTCTGAAAATGCATGGTTTAGAGCGATTTATGCCGATGATGATGCGATTGGTTTCATTATGTTACACCAGGGAGCGGACTATGATGATGAGATAGACGCCCATGGCGTTTATTTATGGCGTTTTATGATTGCGGGTCCCCATCAAGGAAAAGGATATGGAAAACAAGCAATGGAGGTACTTATAAAACACTTAAAAGGGCAAGGGATTAACGAGATAACGACAAGTTGTGAGGTTGGAGAGGGAAGCCCTATGAGCTTTTATACTCGATTAGGGTTTACACCGAATGGAGAAACCTTTGGAGAGGAGATCGGGCTAACACTCAGGTTTTAATGAATATTTTAAAAGAGAAGGAGCTTATACCTATGATTTATAAACTTGATAAAAAAGATTATCAAAAAGTAAGAGCATTGTTACGAACACCCGAGCAAAAAAATGATTTAATGCTAAATGCAATCATTAACGGTACGAACAAAGGAGCGATTTACGTAGATAATATCGAACAACCTCAAACAGCATTAGTAGATGAAACAGGAGTAATTAGCATTTTCATTGGGGATGCTGCCAATGAAAAATTTATCCATCCTCTGCGTGAGTTTATTGATAATCAATTGAAAATAGATACATATGAATCATGCGGCGGTACGTATTTTCTTGCGCTTATACCTGACGAAAACTGGGAAAAAGTCATGAAAAAAGTGGTTTCGCATAGAGAGTATGAATGGGATTATGAGCATTACTTCCAGTTTAATCGTGAGAAATTCAATGCTCTAAAAAGCGGCTATAAACCTTTGCCGAAGGGGTATACCATTAAAAAAATTGATGCTGAAGTTATTAATAACGACTCGGATAAAATAATTTTTAATGTTTTAGATGAGTTTTGGTATTCAGTGGATGATTTTCTTCAACAAGGCCTGGGGTACTGTGTACTGAAAGGAGATAAAATAATCAGTGCTTGCCTGACCTGCTGCGTAAACGGAAAAGATCATGAGATTAGTGTGGAAACATACGATGAAGAAGAAATGAATAAAGGACTGGCAACATTGGTATGTGCAGCGTATTTGGAGCATTGCATGGAAAATGGGCTAACACCACACTGGTCGACACTTGAAACGAATGTGGAGTCAAATCGATTAGGAGAAAAATTAGGGTTTGAGTTTAAGTCGAAATGCAAAACACTTGAGTTTGAGTTTTAAATATTCCTCGAAGTTGTCGAGCTCCTCTTGGCAACCTTGGGCATCGCTGTAATTATACAGCGATGCCCAAGCCTAATTAGAAAAAGAAGAGGGTGGATGCGCCCTGCGCTCAGGCAGAAGAAAGGCTCGAGTGTCCTTTTCCGACCGCCCACCGCCCTTCTTTCTTTTCTTACCTCCCACCACAAACATGTGTTGATGTATCAAATCAGATGTATATAAGAAAGAGGTCATGTACGTATGATTAGAAAGTTGAAGTTTATTCTTCCTGTATTCTTTATTGCACTCGGCCTTATTCCTGTATGTGTAAATCAATCTATAGCATTAAACCAAACAGCCCCTTCTCCGGTTACACAGCAAACAGTAAATGCGCAACCACTTATACTGTATTCCTTATCAGATCAGACGTTAAATCAACCAGCAACCAAAATTCCTTATTATATAAAAGGGGATATCCATTACTTTACAAAATCTCAGTTGGGTTCTCATAAAACAGGTGGTCATTCACCCTGGAAAGATGATCCTTTTTTAACCGTAGAAACGATAGCTACTAACCTCATTCCAAATCTTCCAAAAGATAAATACGGAAATATTCTTATGAACGTAAAAACAGACAATAAAAATCAAATTGCAACATATGAGAATGGTACTGTAATTAAAAAAATAAGCGAAAATAAAAAGAATGCGCTTGTACAGATAATTGTACCGAATTTTGGTACATATGATATTACATTGGTTTCGCCAAAAGATGCAGCAGGAATTTACTTTATTAAAGAAATTAGATTGACGCGAATTTTCCAGGATATGAAGTAAATATTGATTTTCCACAAGGATGAGAGCTACGTGTTATGTCATGAAGTTTAGAAATAGGCGTGTCTTGGGGTATAGAAGCAGTCATAAAAAAGGGCAGCAACTTCGCTGCCTTATTGTCTACACGATTCCTTTATAGGAATATGCTGGTGAATTTATCCAACTATCCAACGTTTTCTGCCACACCTCCCAATTTTTAAGTCTATCCCTATTACCTTTGAATTTCATAAAATTTTCATTAAAGAGTGCTAACATTCTCCTTGTACGATCTACTTATTAACTGGCTAATACACGGCTGAAAGCAATGTAGTCAAAAGGAGGGCACACAAATTATGTTACAAACTCAACAGACTGTTATACAAAATAAAAAGGAGAGAACTTGGGTCTTCTGGATACTCGGCATTACTGTCATTTTTCTTTCCTTAAGCATTTGGTATACATTCTATTGTTTCCCAGGCTTATTTCATACGCGCTCATTTAAACATTTTTTCAAGGAATTTGGCTTTTATGCTAGAATCGCTTTTTTCATAGCACTGGTTCATTATGCGTGTAGGCTTATTCTGAAAAGGCGCTTAGCCCACGTTTAGGAACAGCCAGGTCAGGTAGTCCCAATATTTTTTGGAAGATAAATAATTGCGGTTAATCCCTCTTCAATATCGCTGAACAATTCAAGCTGTCCTCCATGTGCTTTCACGATACGTGTCACGATGGGGATCCCCAGTCCGTGACCGTTACTACGGTGATGCTTTCGCTTATCAGAATAGGGGAGTTCCATCAGATTGCTAAGTTGGTCCTGCGGAATTCCTTGACCGTTATCGAATACAATGATGCTGCACAGGGATTGATCGGTGTTGCCTTGTGGAATTTGTATATGGATTTCACATCCTTGTGGGTTGTGAGTAATACTGTTTTGCACTAAATTGGTTAATGCTCGTGTCAATAGCTTTTCGTCACCGTTAACAGTAATTGCTTCGTCTCCGATGTCTAATTGGATATTATATTTCTCATCCAATCCATTGTTTAGAAAATCTGAAGCAACTTGCCGCACAATGGGAGCTAGTCGCATTGGTTTGTTTACAAGAGGCTGCATTTCGTACTCCAGCATAGATACAAGGTTGAGGTCTTTAACCAATTCGCGTAATTTAACCCCCTGTTGCCGAATTATAGCAGCTTGCTTCCGCTGCTCTTGTGACAAATTCGGATTTTCTTCCAAATCACTGGCGTAGCCAAGAACCATAGAAAGAGGTGTACGTATATCATGGGATATCCCGGCAATCCAATTGAAACGGGCCTCGTCCCTTGTTTTTAGCGCTTCATTTTTAGCCTTTAGTATATCGGAGGCATGATTCAGGCTTTCAGCCAGTTCACTAAGAATGCCTTTTGGCTTAATGTGGACGGTCTGTTCGTGAGCAAGTGCATGAATACCATTGACTAATGATCTTAATGGTGCAATTAACCGCCCACCAAGTAGCATAGAGAACAATAATGCCAGTAATATATTTCCGATGAGTAGTCCGACTAAAATAAATGGAATTGAGGCGATAAAGTCACTCGGATAGCTCAAATAGTATTTTCCGTAACTATCTTTTGGATAGCCTATTACGACCAATCCATCAGGATGTTCCCAGACAAATACTGGATAATCCATTAGAAACGAACGAGAAAACTTCGCAACTTCTGTCAGTGAATAAGTTTTCGGAATTTCAGCTGGTAAAGCATAGCTCCAGGACACCTGTCCAGTGTTATTAATTAACATAGCCCACAAATGGTTGTGCTTTAGCAGCTTTTCTGCTTGTGTATCAAGGGAATACGCACCGTTACTTCCTTCTAATTTGTTAGCAACTGTTTTAACCAAGCCTGCGGAAGATAAACTGCCTTGTGGTACAGTAATCATAAATCCGACAATAAAATTTATGAATAAAAGCAGAATAGAGATTAATATTGTTGCTCCGGCAAATCCCCGCAGGATACGTAATGTACTGCTCATGTTTTTACCCCTTAACTATTAGTTTATATCCTAAACCACGCACCGTAAGCAGGCTCTGAGGCTGAGACGGATTCGCTTCGATTTTTTCGCGAATACGGCGGATGTGCACCATCAACGTATTTTCGTAACCGTATGCATCATCACCCCAAATCGCTTGACAGAGGGCATCACTCGTGATGATGCGGTTTTTGCTTTCATAAAGCTTCAAAAGAAGTGCATGTTCTTTTGCGGTCAGAGGTTGTTCCTTGCCGTTTTTATACACCGTCGCACTTTCAAGATCAATCGTGCAGTTTATTAAGTCAAATATAGGCAGACTTTCCCGCCGTGCCGGTGCATAGACACGTTTTAAAATTGCTGTCAGACGTAGTGTGAGTTCTCTTGGTAGAAAAGGTTTAACTACATAATCATCCGCACCTAAGCCAAGTCCAATTAAACGGTCTTCATCTTCTCCACGGGCAGAGAGGAATAGCACTGGCATTATGGAAAATTGCCGGATACGGCCAAGCAGGGAAAAGCCATCTTCATCAGGAAGCATGACATCCAGTATGGCAATATCAGGTTTGACGGAATGGCATAGTTCAATAGCTTCAGCACAATTTCCAGCTAAATAAATGCGAAAATAGCCTTCTTTACGTAAAAAATTTTCAATCATTTGACGCAAATCTGGCTCATCATCAACAATAAGTATCTTTTTGTTTTTTAAATCAGTCACTATAATCACCCATTTTTAGTTATACAAGATTTTTAGCATACTTTGAACATGGTAACACGATTTAAGGTAGCTGTAAGGTTATATTCAGTTTGGGGTTAGGTAATCGTTGTATCTTACTATTGAATGCAGGTAACTGACAAACACAAACAAGGAGTAGATAGTATGACAGAGATGATTTCAACCTATAAGCTGTCCAAGCAATACGATGGTGTATATAGGGTCAAAGATCTGAATTTGAAGGTGTATGAAGGAGACATTTATGGTTTCCTCGGACCCAACGGAGCTGGCAAATCCACCGCGCTGAAAATGCTGTTAGGCTTGGTTAAACCTACTGATGGCGGAGTGAATATGTTTGGTAAAGAATTCGGTGCTAATCGGTTATTTATTTTGAAAAATACAGGTTCTCTCATAGAGTCTCCTTCATACTACGGACATTTGAGTGGACTGGAGAATATGAGGGTGATGCAGCGCTTACTCAACGTTCCAAATAGGAATGTTGATGAGGCTTTGCGCATTGTGCGCCTTGAATCTCATAAAGGTAAAAAGGTTAGTCAGTATTCGTTAGGTATGAAGCAGCGTTTAGGTATCGCAATGGCATTAATGGGGTTTCCGAAGCTATTGATATTGGATGAGCCTACTAACGGTCTTGATCCCGCAGGTATTCAGGAGATACGTGAATTAATTCAATCTTTGCCGCAACGTTTTGGGATGACAGTGCTTATCTCCAGCCATCTGTTATCTGAAATTGATCAAATTGCTACAAAGGTCGGCATTATTAATAATGGTGAGCTTATTTTCCAAAATAGTATGGATGCGCTCCGCGCCCAGAGCAAACGCACCGTTGCTTTACGTACACAAAATATATCAGAGGCAAAGTCGATTTTGCAGAAATATCGGTTTACACCCGTACACCAGGATGATTATCTCATCTTTGAAGATATGCCGGATGAACAGATTGCAACTATTAACCAACTGCTAGTGACTTCTGGTATCGGTGTGACCCGCATTGAGGAACGAAGAAAAAAACTGGAGGATATTTTTCTTGAATTGACTGGAAAGGTGAGTAGCTTGTGATGGGATACGCGGCATTGGAATTTTACAAGATACGCCATAAAAAAATATTTCTTATGATAGTTTTTTTGCTTTGTATTGAACTATTCTGGGCCTTTATGTCTGGGAGCATATCCTTGTCCCGCGATCCTGATGCTGTTTCATGGGAGGTAATTATCACAATTATAGCACAGATGAATGGCCTGTTCCTGCCTATTTTGACGGCGGTAATCGTATCTCGCATCTGTGACATGGAGCACAAGGGAAACACATGGAAAATGCTTATGGCTGCATCGGTTAAACGTGAACAAATTTATGCAGCTAAATACATTTGTGCGTGCTCACTGATACTATTTGTTATCGTTCTACAACTAGTAGCAATTGTTGTGTTTTGTCAGAGTAAAAGCTTGACTTCACCAATCCCATGGGAATTGCTGGTGCAGACTGCAATGGGAACGCTAGTAACGAGCATGGCAGTGATCGCATTGCAGCAATGGATATCACTGGCTGTACCAAATCAGGCCTTTGCCCTGTGTCTAGGAATGTTGGGCGGATTCATTGGAATAACAGCTAGCCTTTTCCCAGGTATGGTACGACATTTTTTTATCTGGTCGTATTATAATGAGCTGTCTCCTATTGTAATGAAGTATATTAACTCGTCCGTAGTTTATGTAACTCAGGGGTTATCATTTCCTTTTGTCGGTGGTCTTTTACTGTTTAGTGTGTTGCTATATGCAGTTGGGAATTTTTACATTTGTCGTAAAGAAGTGTAAAGGAGGATGATAGTATGTTAATTAGGACGTTTTCTTCTGAATGCATAAAACTGCGGCATTCCTATATATGGATTGTCCTATCTGTATTACCTATATTTAGCGTGTTGATTGGTTGTGCCAACTATGTGTTTAACAGAGGAATATTGCAAAATGAGTGGTACAGCTTGTGGACGCAGGTGGGTTTATTCTACGGGGAATTCTTTTTTCCAGTATTGATTGGAATTTGCTGTGCATTTTTGTGCCGATTTGAACACATAAATCAGAATTGGAACAGCATTTTGACGGCCCCTGTTCCCATACGGGATGTTTTTCTTGCAAAATTGATGATGGTTGGATTACTGTCTGCTGTAACGCAGGCTTTCTTCCTTTCATTATATTTTATAGCTGGAAAATGGGTAGGGCTAATCTCGCCTTTTCCCTCTGAAACATTAGGCTGGATATTCCGGGGGTGGGTTGCATCTCTTGCCATTGGCGGAGTCCAGCTATGGCTGTCCATGCGTATCCGTAGCTTTGCTGTACCTGTTGGTGTAAGCATTTGTGCTACTCTAATTGGACTCGGGTTATATGTCAATCATTTGGGCATGTTTTACCCATATTCGTTGCTGACCATCGGTATGGGTGTATTAAGCCAAGATAGTCTTGCAATGATGGAGCATGTTTTGTTTTACGGGATGAGCGGACTATTTATTATCTTGTTTTGTATAAGTGGAATTCGCAGGCTTAAAAAGACGGATATTGTTGCGTAACCGTGCTGCCGCATTATAACTAAGCCCTTGCAGAAGGAAGGCCAGCGTGTCTCTTTCTTACCTCTCACCATAAAAATGTATCGATTTGTCAAATCAGATGTATATAGAAGGAGAAGACCATGATAAAAAATAGCAGAAGGAAAACACTTCTTTTTATTTTTATGTTTATTTTATTGTTTGTTATGATTGCATCCCTTTATGGATGCAACAATACATTTTTAAAGCCTGATGATCCAGCCGGAAAGGATATTTATTATACTCGAATCAACAATGATGATGTTAAGAAGAATGAAGATGAACGCCATGAATACAACCTAATTTCCTATGATAAGGACGGAAACGAAAAGAAATTAAAGTTTACAACAGCTCGGAAATTAAGGGAACATGCCTACATTAAACTTTATGTTGCAACTTTTCGAGGGGTGACAAATTGGCAGGAAGTTCAACTTGATGATCTGCCTGGAAAAGTACAAGAGAAATATAAATAGTAAAATTTAACTTCCCTCCGAAAGAAGTCTCCCACTT
>NZ_KE952687.1 GCF_000466385.1 Aneurinibacillus aneurinilyticus ATCC 12856 | reverse complement strand
TGGTCAAGACCCCGATATGTAGACATTGAGAAAAACCCCGGCCTTTAGGCCGATAGCTGACGCCTGAATTCTACGGGCGTCAGCTTTTTTAATTTTCTTTGCGGCCGATTATGGTTGTAAAATTGAATATACTCTTCAATTCGTCTTTGTGCTTCATCCACGCTTCGGATATCATAAGGGTAGAGCCCTTCCGTTTTAAGATGGGAGAAGAAGCTCTCCATTGAGGCGTTATCATAACAATTGCCTCTTCGAGACATGCTGATTTGGGCGCCAACCTTTGGCAGCATGTCGTGGTAAGCGTGGGACGTGTACTGGATCCTTGATCGCTATGAACGATCAGTCCAGTCACGTCTTTCGTCTTTTCAAAGGCTTTCTGGAAGGTCCGTAGGACCAACTGATTGTCATTGCGAGCTCCCATGTGATAGGCCACAATTTCATTATTAAACAAATCCTTAATGGCAGACAGGTAGAGCCAAGTATCCGCAACACGATACTGTGTGACATCCGTTACCCATTTTTTATTAGGTGCATCTGCATGAAATTCACGTTGAAGGACATTCTCGGCAACTCGTTCCCCTGTGGATGAAACAGAATGGCTTCGATACTTGCGGCGTATTCGAGAACGGAGCCTCATATCTTGCATGAGACGTAGTACCTTCTTATGGTTGATCCACACTCCATGGTCTTGAAGTAGAAATAGTTGGATTTGTCTATATCCATATTTACTATCGTACTTCTTATAAACTGCCTTGATTAGGTCTTTCACAAGCTTGTCCCGATCAGCTGCTCTTCGTTTCAAATATGCGTAGTAACCACTTCTTGAGACTCCAAATAGCTTACACAGCTCACTGATGGTATACTCACCAGCTACCTGTTTGATCGCTGTATACTTACGGGTTGCACCTCCTGCATCCAGATTTTTAAACACTTTTTTAGCATAGAGTTCTCTCGTTTGAGCTTTTGAACATATCGATCTTGATCAATATATTCTTCACGTCTCCCTCGCTGATCCATAAGTCCAAATTCACCTAGTTGCTTGTATTTTTTCATCCATATTTTAAGCCTGTGTCGATCTGGAATCCCCAGATGTTCCATGATTCGGCGGTATGTCCAACC
>NZ_KE952686.1 GCF_000466385.1 Aneurinibacillus aneurinilyticus ATCC 12856 | reverse complement strand
TCCACCTTATGGATAATCAACAGGTGTGAAATAAGATATATCATTAGGAAAGCTGATAGCTTTTTTTCCGGTAATATAACAATGTACAGCCGAATAGAAAAATCAGAATACCTCCTAAAATTAGGAACTTTTTAAACAAATCGGTCTCAGGAGGCAACGCGTTTGCTTGGGCAAGAAGCGGTACACTTTCTAACTCTTTGCCTTTATAATACACATCGACATATCCACCGAGTTGTCCTTTTGTGACGCCCTCCGTCGGAGTTATCCAGCGTGTGCGTAGCTCATAGGAAGGAGCGGTATCTTTACGCTGCGGTATATGGATTGATTCCGCTAAAGCAAATGGTACAGCAGAACCGAAAATCACCTGCTCCCCTATAACATCCCCCTTTTCTTTTACTGTCATTAGCTTCATTTTGTTTTTAGCATACGCTACCATTTTCTGAATATCTTCATATTCATCTACCTGATTGGACTGCATATCGACAGCAATATAGCGTATGCCATTCTCTTCGAATACTTCCACAAGATTATTTCCAGCCGCACGGGTAAATCCCGTTTTCCCGGCGATGACAAGCGGGTTATCATGGATTTTACTAGGATTTTTTATATGGACTTCCCTCATGTTTGTATGAATTTCTGTCTCTTTCGTTCCCATTGCTTCTAGCACCTTTGGGTGCTTTAGCGCTTCACGGACAATAAGAGCTACATCATAAGCTGTTGTATAATGTGCCGGATCATGCAAACCGTTCGGCGTAACAAAATGCGAGTTTTTCAGCCCTAACTGTTTACTTTTCTCGTTCATTAGCTGTGCAAACTTTTCTTTTGAACCCGCTATATGTTCAGCTACCGCCATAGCCGCATCGTTAGCACTAATGACCATCATCGCATATAGCGCATCCCTTTTCGATAACTGCTCTCCTGGATTTAGCAAAAAATACCGATTACTGCCTTCTTGCTTAGAAGCCGACAGGCTGGTGGTGACTGTCGCGTTGTCCCGCACCTTTTCATCTAATAAAATGGCGGTCAAAACCTTGGTAAGGCTTGCTGGATATGCTTTTTCACCGGAAGCCTTCTCGAATAACACTTCTCCTGTATCCGCTTCCATGACAATGGCATGTTTTCCTATAACAGAAGGAGGAGAGTCAGCCGAAGCTTTTGGTATCATCATACTGCTACTATATACAAGAAATGCACTGCAAAGAGCGCAGATTGTTTTTTTCCATATTTTGCGCATTATGTTCCTCATCTCTATAAAATAAGTGATAGATAATGTTTGACCTGTAAATAGTAAATGAATTCAGGAAAGTTTTCAACCTTCTGTTCTCGACTAAATTTTTCAATTATATTTTGCTTGAAAAGGAAAAAAAGGAACTTTACAATAGAAATGAAGAAACGCGTTCAGCAAAAACACTTGCCCGTTCAGCGACGGGTAATTTTTTTTGAATGGGGAACAATTTAATAGAAAAGAGGCTTTATAATTGCAACGGAGGAAAAGAAAAAAAACGTTACTCATTTGGTCAGCTATCATATGTGTCGGCATTCTGGCTTTATTTAATATATTATTTAATCCGAAAGAAGAATTATTGGCGCGCACAGGTAATGATATAAAAACAGTTCAAGAAACAAACAAAAACGTAGATACACTTGTCGGGCAAGACAAGAATAAAACGGGAGAACAGAACACAGCGAACGCAGAAAAATCCGAACAGCCACCTGCCAACAAAAACATGGAACAAGCAAAACAAACAGAAAAAATTGAGCAACCATCTACCAATAAAAATATAGAAGAAATTCCAGGGCTTTCCTTAGGAAAATTAATCAGCAATATTCCTTCAAAAAATCAAAAAGTTGTATATTTAACGTTTGACGATGGACCGGGCCCTTATACGAAAGAAATGGTCTCGATTCTCGATAAATACAATATAAAAGGTTCTTTCTTTTGGATCGGAAAAAATATTACTAATGAACTTGGTAGCTTCGGGGCACAAATGATAGAGCAAGGTCATGTTATCGGTTCCCATACGATGCACCATACGACCCTAGGAAATAAAAATAAAGCATTCCAGAAACAAGAAATCCAAAATACGGCAGCATACATAGAAGGAAAGGTCAAGCATCCTGTACATTATTTCCGCCCTCCATACGGTGCGGTAAATCAGGGAACAAGGGAAGTGTCCCGTGAACTTGGACAATATCTGATGTACTGGCAAGTTGATAGTCTGGATTGGAAACTACCAAACCATCCAGATCAAATCCTAGAGAATATTAAAAAAGCTGTGAAGCCCGGCTCGATTATTTTGATGCATGAACGCTCACAAAGTGTTAAAATCTTACCGCAGGTTATTGAATACCTTCAAAAAAGTGGATATATAATCGAACCTTTACCACCGGTTCCCGAATCTGCAAAAAAATCGTAACCAAGCAAAATTTTTAGTTGGTAGCACAATACACAAATCAACACCTTTGATATATCATCAGGATAGGCACGGAAAAGGAACAATATACCCTTTTCCGTGCCTGTTTTTCTTTTTCCATCTATATACCAAGGGTGTTGATTATCCAGTATGATCCAGAGTGGATCGTCATCACACCGTGCCCCAAACGGGCGTCGGTTCGTCTCCCGCACCGAGAGGCCCAGATGTTTTGCCGGTCCGGCCCTGGCGCCACAAAGCGGCCGTGTCTCTTCCTCGTGAGAAAGATGAGGGAACACGCCGACGCGTGCACCTTCTTTATTCCACCTTATGGATAATCAACAGGCGTGTCTATATACATCTGATTTGATAATAGGAGAAGCAGCCCTTCTTCAAGCTTGCGAATCCTGCTTTTTTTATTTTTTGATTTCTATGTTGTATACTACAACTTAAGAATTGTACAAGTAAAGGAGTGTTTATCCCCATTCCTATAAAGGATTTCCAAAGTTATTCTACTTGTCCCTCATGAATCATCATGATGCCCTCTTACGTAAATTGCCATTGACACAAACTTGTCAAAAAATCACCATAGTTATTTCATGTATTTACAGTGTAAATACAGTTATACTTAACTTATACAACTTAATCCAGGAGGAAAACAATTGTGTCACCTAATGTAGTTACTATCCTACAGCGAATTCATACCGACTCTTGGTTTTGGATTTTGCTTTTCTTCGTATTAAGCTTTTTATTGCTAAAAGCCGGAAAAAAGACAGCAAAAAAAATTGCCCATATGCTCTTGCGTCTTATAGCGCTCATCATGATTATCACAGGAATTCTTATGCTTGTAGCTTATCAGTTCCCAATCGCATACACACTCAAAGGCATTTTAGCCATCGCCATGTTCGGCGTAATGGAAATGATTCTTGGCATGACTGCCAGAGGCAAAAGAACGGGTCCTTTCTGGGGAGTGCTCATCATTCTTGTGGCTCTTGTCCTTCTGATTGCTTTTAGGGTGCTTACATTCTAACATTGTGAATAAGCTATAATCCGAAAAGTCGGTTGCCAGTTATTCTGGACAATTGGCTTTTTTTCATGTACCCGTCTAACAAGAAAATAGACATGTGCCCTAGATGGTTCGCCCTGCCACATTCTTTATGTTTCACATCTACTGTATAAATCCAAAATTAAGGAGGGATTAAAATGGCTTGTTCATCCTGCGGAAAAAAACAGGGATCAAAATCTACAAAAAGAAAGTAAGCAGAGAATTCCATGGTATTCATATATAACACATCACCTCGGAAGGCAGGCGTTCTTCCGGGGTTTTTCTTCTGTTTATGGCTCCTATGGATACCACAGGTGTAGATTGGTCAAAGAGGAAAAGACCACAGCGGAAGATTTAGGGGACAACTTGATGACTATCTACTCTGGATGATACCGGATAATCAGTATCCTTGGTTTATGAATAAACAATTTCCGTTTTTTTAACTTAGCCTATTGTCTTAGCAGAAGAATCTGGTATACTATTTATAGACCGAACGTTCAGTTTATAGAAGGGGTTTATACGATGGAAAAGCAACAGAAAAAAAAGACAGACGCCAAAGAGCGAATTGCACAAAAAGCGAAAGAGCTCTTTTCTCAAAAGGGGTATGCAGCAACTTCTATCGAAGACATTATTGCTGCAGCAGGTAGCAGTAAAGGCAACGTATATTATCATTTTGGCAGCAAGGAAAAGCTGTTCCTGTATCTTATTGAAGAGGATACGAAAGAATGGATGGAAAAATGGCAAAAAAAACAGGAACAATATGCCACAACTGCGGATAAGCTTTACGGGCTAGCCGAGCACTATGTAGATGATTTTCAGAATCCGCTGCTGAAAGCAGGCGAAGAATTCAGCGGAAGCCAGACAGCGGACCCCGAGACACTACAGGAATTGCTTGTGCTGATGCGCATGCAGCGCACTGTTTACCGCTCCATCGTCGAGGAAGGAATAACATCCGGGGAGTTTAAGCAGATGGATGTTCAGGATGCTACTCTGATTTTATTCGGACTTCTAGCAGGGCTTGGTGCCAACTATTATGAGATGGAGCTTGAAGAGATACGAACGCTCTATCGTAAAGCAATTACTGTTTTCCTGCATGGAATCAAGCCTGAGAATACTCGCTAATTTTTTTTGCTATTCTATTAGACCGAACGTTCAGTTTATAAAATAACTTTTTTACTTAATGAAATTTTTCTTTATCCCTCACATCATGCATTTCAAGAAAAGCTTGCTACCCGCTAAATTAGGATAACAAGAAATGGGGAAAAACTTATGAAAGTGCTCAAATTTGAAGCGTCCATATGGTATCACGCAATTTATGCATGGCGTTCTTCTCAAAAGCAACGCGGACTCTCTTTTACCCATCACAAAAAAAGCATATACTTCGGCCTTTTTCTCATGCTGCTGCACGTGCAAATTATCGAAGGTGCAGGTCTTCACTTCGTGCTACACCATGTCAGTCCCCTTCTCGCCTGGGGCTCTACCTTCTTGCATGTATATATGATTATCTGGTTACTCGGCGATTACAATGCTCTTCGACATTCCGTATTTACACTTGACAATCATAGTATCCATTTTCAAATTGGTCTTCGCAAGTCTGTTCGTATTCCCTTTGACTGCATTGAGTCGATCACTGCTGTACGCACAAGCCCGGAAACGATGAAGCAAGAAACAGAGAGCTTTCACGCCGAGGCATGCCCACGTATCGATCCTGACATCGGATTAGCCGATACTCCTCAATTTGAACTTCATCTCAAGCGCCCTGTTGTCTCGATGGGAATGTTCGGAAGAAATAAAACAGTTCAAAAAGTATATGTACACGTTGACGAACCACAAGCATTTATTCAGGCCATAAAACAAAAAATGGAGGAATACATTCGATGAAACAAACATATACGCACGCTTTACACGGTATAGAAACATGGCTTGAGGATACCTTTCATGAATGGAAGGTCCCTGGTCTTGCCGTTGCATTTGTAAATAAAGAACAGGTGCTGTACGCCTCCGGCTTGGGCGTGCGAAGCCTCGACGAATGTAAAGCTGTGACGCCTGAAACTCAGTTCGCCATCGGATCGGCAACCAAGCCATTCACCACGACACTTCTTTCTATTCTTATAGAAGAAGGATTCCTGCAATGGGATACGCCCATAAAAGAGTACATTCCTTCCTTCCAGATGTTTGATCCGTTCGCCACAGAAAGGATGACACTTCGCGATATGGCCTGCCACCGCTCCGGATTGCCCCGTCACGAACTTGTGGCCTATCGTTCGACGCTGACACGCGAAGAATTAGTAGCACGACTACGCTATCTTGAACCTAAATACTGCTCCTGCCTGAACAGCGATGCCGTAGTAACGAAACCGGCGCATCATCTCCCTGTATTTTATCTTACAGCTCATGTTACATCCTCCTTGGCCATCCCAACAGCAATGTACAGAGAAAAGCAGCCACAAACGTAATCATCAGCAAAAATACAAATCCGATGGCTGCCATGAACATATCCTCCCCGGGAAAGCTAGGCTTCAATGTCTGTAGACGAAGCCAAGCCACTGCGGTTAGCAACCAGTAAAAGCTACTCCCCGTTAACGCCACCTTGGATCGGTCGGCAAACGAATGCCGCCGGATTCTTCCTATCCACAGCCAACCAAGAATACTTACTGCCACAGCTATAGGAGCATACAAAAACAGCGGTATTAGCATTCCTGAGGTTGCTGATGTTACTATGCTTCCCCATACAATTGCGAGTACAAACGCAAACAAAACCGCATTAAATCCAAATACGACAAAGCCGCAACGCCAAGGATTTTGCAGCCAGATGTTTTTTTCCATAGCCACAAGCTTGCCATGCAGCCGACCGTTCGGCGAAAAGACAGTTCCTTGCAGCAGGAGCGCAAGCAATATACCCACGATTCCGCTTCCAAATAAGCCAAGTGTCACAATTCTCCCCCCACTTTCTATCTCTATTTATTCCAGCTTCGTGTGCAAAGCGCCCCAGCGACAGCCTAAGGCTGCGATTCGTGGGAAAGACAATGTAGCAACAATGCATACGAACACAAACGGAACAGTAAGAAGTCCGCTAAACCATTGCCACGGAACGATTTGGAACAGCACACCTAACATAAAAGCATAATTCAACAGCAACGGTTTCCACATGATTGCACGTATCCGTTTGTAAATACGAAAACCATGACGGCGGCCTAAATACAATCCGGCAAACATCCAAAAACTAGCATAAAGCAAAAGCACCCATTCCTTGTACTGTGTTGCCGCCTGCCAAATAATGTACTCCCCTGTTCCCGAAGAACCTTCTTTACCGTACAATAGCCCTATTCCGGTAAGAAAGAACAGGCTATTTGCACATATCAAAAACATATAGCATCTTCGAAAAGAGAAAGAAGACATTCCGCTGTATCGAGCAGCAATAGCAACCGGGCTTCCCAGCTGATGAAGCACATATTGCAATGCTTCTTCACCACTTTCATCTCCTGTATCCGCTAGCCGTGCCATGCATGCTTCATCAATATGACACGCGAACTCCTCTATTACCGTATCAGCATCCACCTGTTTCGGAAGGTGAGCACGCAGTACACATAAGAACTCTTCCTTTGTATCAATCATAGCGGTTTTTCTCCTATAATCTTCGACATAACATGAACAAAACGACTCCATTCCTTTGTTTTTGTATGCAAAACCTTCTGCCCTTCTTCGGTAATCCGATAATATTTACGATCCGGCCCTTTCTCCTGCCTCTGTATATAACTATCGATTAATGCTTTGCTTTGAAGCTTATGGAGTGCCGGATATAGCGTTCCTTCCTTAAAAGTGAGCGAATCCTCGCTTCGTTTTTCCATTTCCTTAACTAATTCGTAGCCGTACATGTCCTTTTCGCTTAACAGTCGAAGCAAAAGCAGGGATGTGCTTCCTTTAACTAGTTCCCGATCAAACATCATATCACCTACCTAGAATTTCTATGTATGAGAGCAGTATACTTTCTTCTATGTACTTTGTCCACCTTTTACATCCGGGTGGTACGTTTTAGCACCTTTGTCGTATTCATCAGGCTTAATGATGAATCGGCAAGCTTTTGTAGTGAGAGCACACCTGGTGATTGCTCAGAGGGGCAAAGTGTATCTATCCCCTCCTGTTCCCTGTCCCCTTGTATGTGCTCCTGTCAATGAACGGATGGTTCCAGAACGGTAAGCGTATTAGCCACCGTATTCAGATTAACCATAGCACCAATCGGAATGGCAGCTTTAAATGTACCGTGAGCCGTTGCAAGATTCGTCATCAATGGCTTGCCGATAGGAACGATAAACTCGTTGATAAGATCATCGTACGTTTTTCCGTATGCCGTTTTACAGCCAGTGCACTCGCCCATAATAATGCCGATACAGTCATCGAATTTCCCAGCCAGCTTTAAATGATTCAAGTATCGATATACAGTGTTCACTGGCTCATGCGTTTCTTCGAGCAACAGAATTTTTCCGCTCGTATCAATTTCAAATGGTGTCCCTAATGTATCTACAAATGAAGTGAGGTTCCCACCCACAATCGGTCCCGTTACATTACCTGCGATGCGGCTTATCAATGGAATTTCTTGCGGATTTTGAATGATACGAGGCACGACAGGCGACGACGTTGCTGTGAAAAACTGATTAAAATTATATGATGGCGTTTCGGGTTTGAAATCTATCAGGAGCAAACTTTGAAGAGTAATCAGATTCGCTTTTACATATAGTGTGTTCAACAAGACAGTGATATCACTATACCCACTAATGATTTTGGGATTTCTAGCAATACTTTCATAATCCAGATATGGGAGAATGCCTGCTACGCCCACTCCGCCTCTTGTCGGCAGAATCATTTTAACAGCCGGGTTCTCCACCATACTCATGAAATCGGCGGCCCTTTGCTGATCCCCTCCTGCGAGGAAACCATCGGCTGCGTACACATACCTCCCCAGAACAACGGAAAACCCCATTCTCCTTATGAACTCTATTCTTTGATCAATCACTTCTTTCGAAAGCGGACTGCCAAGCGTAACGATACCGATTACATCTCCACGCTGCAATAAAGACGGTGTAACAGCCATACGTTCCTCCTCTTTTCCTTAATATCTCCATGTTATGTATATGGAAAAAATTCTGGAAAAGTGCCCGCCCCGCATATTATATACATCTGATTTAATAAGTCGACACATTTTTGTGGTGGGAAGTAAGGAAAAAGCACGCTGGCTTTTCTTCTGCCGGAGCGCAGGGTACAGCCAACCTCCTCTTTTTTCTGAATTTCCTCCTTCCAACCACGCTACCCTGTTAAAATATCAAATGTAATTTATATAGTGAGCATTTTTGCCCAAGAATTTTTCTATTTGATATGATTCAATACTGTGTTTGACTTCTCCCACCCCTAAAGGGGCAAGCTCTA
>NZ_KE952685.1:2439-7486 GCF_000466385.1 Aneurinibacillus aneurinilyticus ATCC 12856 | reverse complement strand
TCCACCTTATGGATAATCAACAGGCGTGATTTTACAAGCTGTAATTTATAATGTTGATAGGGAACCATATTAGCCGCCAGTACCGCCAAAATATCAACACCTTTAAGCGCGAGAATTCGCGCAGCCTCCGGAAACTCAATATCGTAAGTAATCATTATTCCGATATTCCCTTCAGGAAGTGAAAAAACCGGCAAATGCGGAGACAAAAAGAAGCGGCGATCGTATTTTTGGTTGAACTTGCGTGTAAAGTGTTCTATCAGTGGCAGGATCTCTTCTCGTCTCTCCCGCAGCGGTGGGATCATAAGCGGAACAACATGTAAACGGTAGTATAAATCTTCACGAAATCTTTTTTGATTTACCATTTCCTTTAGGTTTTTATTGGTCGCTGACAAGATACGGATATTCGCTTTTTGTTTGTCCACGCTGCCGATTTTGCGAAACGCATTTTCTTGCAGCGCCTCAAGCAACCCTTGCTTTCCACCTGTTTTCCCTCCAGTAAATGTGCCGGATTCATAGCCGAATAACCCCGATTCGATAAGACTATCAGGTAGTGTACTGCAATTAATTGATACAAAGGGATAGTCCTTGCGGGAGCTAGCCTGATGAATTAAACGGGCCAGCATCGTCTTCCCTACCCCTGATTCCCCTAAAAGTAAAACAGTTGAATCAACACTCGCTATCTTATGGATAACATTGATAATTTTTTTCATTTTTTCAGACTCGACTAATACTCCGTTTGCTATATCAGCACGCTCAGGTGTATCTATATACATCTGGTTTGATACATCGACAAACTTTTGTGGTAGGAGGTAAGAAAAGACAGAGAAAATCAGAGATTAGAAAAAGACTTGCTGGCCTTTCTTCTGCCGGAGCGCAGGGCGCATCCAACCTCTTCTTTTTTCCGAATTTCCTACTTCCAACCACGTTATTATGTCAAAATATCAAGTGTAACTTATGATGCTAAATTTCATCTTTTAAGTTAACAAAAGATAGAATAAAGATAAAACAAAGAAAAAGGAGGCGACACATGCGTATCGCTATCGCTCAATGTACCCCACACCTTGCTGACAAAAAAGAAAATCTGAATATGATGACCCGTTACCTGTACCAAGCTAAGGAACAAAAGGCGGAACTTGTCATTTTTCCTGAGCTGGTCCTAACCGGCTACTCTATCGGTAATCAATTGGCGTCCATTGCCGAAGAGGCAGACGGTCCTTCGCTCCAATTCATGCAGCAAGTCTGTCGTGAACTTGCAATTTTTGCCCTGATTTCTTTTCCCGAAAAGAATGGAAATGCCTACCACATTTCCTCGGCTTTTATTCAGGATGACGGTTCTATTGCCGGTATTTATCGGAAAACACACTTATTTTCTTCCGAGGCCCAGTACTTCACCCCAGGAAATGAGTGGCCTGTCTTTGCCACAAAGTTTGGAAATATCGGCGTAATGATTTGCTATGACCTGGAATTTCCTGAAGTCACCCGCCTGTTGCGCTTGAATGGCGCTGAGATGGTTCTGGTAAATACGGCTAATATGGAGCCTTATGAGCGGTATCAGCATATTTACATGCAAAGTCGCGCTATGGAGAACGAGATTCCGCTTGTCATATGCAATCGATTGGGACAGGAAGATAATCTGAAGTTTTTCGGTCATAGCATGGCTGTAAATCACGAGGGGAACATTTTATTGCAGCTTGATTCGGAAGAAGCACTGCGCATTGTGGACATATCTCTTCACGAAGCACGCGACCCGGAGTTAAACTATGCGCACCGTCTGCACGAATCCGTTCGCTGTGCCTTACTAAACTGTCTGCATCATGAGTAAACGGCTTGCGCCAACTACAAGACAAAAGGAAGTGCTTATATAAAAGAAACAAATACAACGCTCAAACGCACATTGACGCTCACGCCACTTGTTTTGTTCGGACTCGCATAGGAAAACCTCACAGCCGCTTTACGTCACAAATGTTGGAGGGTGTCCCAAAAGTGATGGGACACCCTTCTTCGATACCATATATACGCATGGAAAACAACAAGAAACCTATATATTGTATCCCGTTTGAGGCCAAATAACCTTTTGAGTCAGCCCCTTTCTCACCCCTTGCGCCACAAACACCGTACGCATCCTTCTTTTCTATTCATCTATGAATACCAAGGGTGCTGATTCATTATATTACTCTGCAAATACGATTTTTCCATCCATGATTGTCATTCTCACGCTGGCGTCTTTTATTTCTGCCGGTGCTATCTCAAATAAATTTTGATTAAGCACTACAATATCAGCCAATTTTCCTGGCTCCAGCGTTCCCAGTTCATGCTCTCTAAACGTTCCGTAAGCGGGTCCCCACGTATAATACCGTAATGCCTGAGCTAAGGAAATCCGTTCCTTTCCGTTCCATCCTCCTTCCGGTAATCCATCATTATGAACCCTCGTAATCGCACGATAAATTTCGAGTAAAGGATTCAGGGAAACGACAGGAAAATCGCTTGAAAAGGCGATTTTTGCGCCCGCCTCCTCCAATGTTTTTACCGGAAACGTAAACGCTTCTCTTTCTTTTCCGAGACGCGAAAGATAGGCATTATCCGAAAAATTCTCGCTTGCTGCCAAATGTTCAGGCTGTATAGAAGCAATTACGCCTAATTCATGAAACCTTGCAATGTCAGCCGGATGAATAACTTCAATATGTTCAATCGTATGACGAGCGTCGCGGGCTCCATTCGCCCTTCTTGCTTCTTCAAACGCATCAAGCCCTAACCGCACTGCTCCGTCACCGCAAGCGTGAAAGCGAATACGAAATCCTTCTCGATCCGCTTCGTTCGCCCATCACTTAATCATATCAGGGGGAAGCAATGTGTCTCCGCATGTCTCGGGCCTATCCGAATACGGTGCAAGAAGGTATGCCGTATATGTGGTAGGCACTCCATCAAGAAACTGCTTTAGGCCCGAAAATTGTAATGTATTGGAGGTATATATTGAGCGCAATTTCTTTGCATAATCAAGATCACCGTTCAGCGGGGCTAAAAAATGAATGCGTGAAGTCAATGCCCCCTTTTCTTCAAATTCTTTATACAATGGCAAATCACCAAAATCCAGGCCGGGCAAAGGAAACATATCGTTCACCGAAGTAATTCCCAGCCTGGCAGCCTGCTGTAAAAAGCTCTTCAATAAACGTTGCCTTCTCTCATAAGGTAGAACGAACGCCTCCCGCGCTAATCCCATAGCTGTTTCATAAAGAAATCCCGTAGGCTCCCCCTTATCATCCTTGCTAATTTCTCCGAATGGGGGATCAGGAGTGTCGCGGGTAATACCGGCTACCTCTAGCGCTTTACTGTTTACCCATGCTCCGTGGCATTCCGCATTAAACAGGAAAACCGGTCGCTCCGAAATGACACGATCCAATGTAGAACGATGCGGCAATTGTCCGTTTTCCCAGTAAACGTGATACCAGCCAAAACCGATTATCCACGGATCATTCGGTCTAGCATCTGCAAATTTCCGAACCATCTCTGCCGCTTCTTCTTCTGAACGCGCTTCATGCAAATGTACGCTATCCTGCGCAAGACTCCCCAGCATAAGATGCAGATGAAAATCATGAAATCCGGGCATAATCAACTCATTATGATAATGGTATTGTTTCGTTTCCGGTCCAACGAGTGAATCCATGTCAGCCGCTGATCCTATGGCAGCAATTTTATTGCCTATAATCGCCACTGCTCCCGGCTGCGGCCTGTCCATTATTCCGGTAAAAACTGCATTACTTGAAAGAATAATATCCGCTTTTTGTTTGGTTTCCATATAGTTTCCTCCTTCATATGTGTCAAAAAAAGAGTAAAACAGCAAGGGGTTTATAAAAAAGGATAGACTGAGAAGCATTATTGAGAGCGAGCAGAAAAAAACGATTATCATTTACATTTATGTAATAATATGTAATAATATGTAATAATTTTATTGTCTACATGTGTTTATATGTGAAATTTAATAGAAAATGGAGGCTTATTTCATGAAGAAAAAACGTCTTCTACTCTTCACCTGTTTATCCATTGTGACAGGAGGACTTGCGGGTTGTAGTCAAAATCCAGAAACAAAGCAAACGTCTTCCCAGCAAAGTCAAGCTTCACAATCGGAGCAGCAAAATGGGCAAAGGGCTTCCAAGCCTTGCAGTCCAACACCTTTAGTTCCCTCTCCTGTTCCCTTAGCACCTTCTCCCGTGCCAAAACCTCCATCACCTGTGCCATTAGCAGAAGTAAAATGTTAAGATCACGCCTGTTGATTAGGATATTCATCTTTTACCTTCTTGTACAATTAAAGCCGTTCTCACTTAACTGAGAACGGCTGCTTTTTGAGTTCCTTGTTAATTCACCGTTTTTAAAAAGATGTCCCCTTAAGATAAAGTAACCGGCTTTAAAGGGGCGATCGTAGAAATAGCAGATTTGTATAGAATATTCTGTTTGTTTTCGCTCTGGAGTGCAACTGTATACGAATCAAAAGAAGTAATAATCCCGCGAATTTGAAACCCATTTGTTGTAAAAACCGTAACAGGAGTTTTGCTGGTGCGCAGTTGGTTAAGAAAATATTCTTGCAGCTTTGCCTTTTCCAATCGATACCATTCCCTTCTCTTCCATCATAAAGTGAAACTTCACGCAGTGTTTTTTCTTCATCCTCCACTGTGTGCTGGCTGAATCTATCGGACCTTTAGGGACAGTTTATCCCCCACCTATATTCCTCAATTTCTCTATTTTTTGAAGTGAGGGGATTACTGCCCGTTAAGGCAGGATAAATCAGAACAAACAAAAAAACCATTATCTGATACTTTCTATTTATTATTTTATCACATAAATATTTTTTGCCCTATATATATATGCGCTGAGATGTTGAAAACAAGGCATTTATTAGCAATCCACCCTTGGTATCCACAGATGGAGAATCAATATTTATAATAAGCCTATTCAATAACCCCGTACGAGGAAATTTTTATATTTGGTGTTATATTCACCGTCGCCTTTGCAAACTCGTCCGGCCAACGATCTTTGTTTTTTTTCCAATGTTCAT
>NZ_KE952685.1:1918-2339 GCF_000466385.1 Aneurinibacillus aneurinilyticus ATCC 12856 | reverse complement strand
CGATCTTTGTTTTTTTTCCAATGTTCATATTGATACGCACGCGCATACCAGCCAAATCCAAAAGGATCCAGTTTTTCTTTTTTCACTTTTTCAACGAAGGCTGTAACCTCTTTTTTGAATTGCTCCGCAATTATAGCCGACAGGCGGTCCTTCTCTTTCTCCATATTCATATCAAACGTACGTTCAGCAAGTGTAACATTAAGGTTCATCTTAATATCAAAAACAAATCGATTGTTTTTATAACGGACTTTAATATTACGCTTACTATCATTTATATTTAGCGTTATAAAATCATGCCCTTTTACATTCTGTAGCTTATTCGGCCTTTTAAACGGAAGAGAGGGCATACGGACGGTAAACGTTACCGGGGGTTTCGCTTCCTGCTGTAGCAGGAGAAGCAGGGAGCTTTCCCGGCGGCTCA
>NZ_KE952685.1:0-1818 GCF_000466385.1 Aneurinibacillus aneurinilyticus ATCC 12856 | reverse complement strand
GCAGGGAGCTTTCCCGGCGGCTCAATGACATTTTATATATTCCTTTATTATCAAGCAAAGCAGAACCGGTCACCACAAGCCCTTTTTTATCTTTTTTCATTTCTGAGATCGCTGGTGTAATCCCTTTATCAAACATATATGTATGCAGTTTTTGTATTGTAGTTGAAATGGTGCCGTTATATCTTTTTTCCACATCAAGCAACTGGGTTAAATAAAGTGGAAGCGCCGGCTTATCTACAAAATTACTCTCCATAATGGAGGACACTGGCCCTTTTACAGCGACCATGCGAATGTTTCCTGTATTCTTCGGATCGCGGTATACTACATCGAGCTGCGACATAATTCCTTCTTTTTTTAACAGCCTCTCCCCTATCAACAGAACCTGCAATTTTCCAACAACAATCAATCCGTTGCTTGTGCTGTTAAACACCTCTCTTGCCTGCCTCGGAGTATTCACCTTCGCCGCAAGCACCTCGTATTTCTTCTTCACATCTTTATTAAAAATGGTGCTTGCCTGATACACGGTTAATTTGTCATCATCATCCACATCATATGCGTATGTCAGGGATAATGTCGTATTCTCTAAATCAAGCCGATCATGGCTGCAACCTAGTGTCACCATAAGCAACAGGCAGACTACAATTAGCATCATATGCTTTATCATCTATAGACTCTCCTCTTCCAATACCCATAAATGGTGACATACAAAAATAAGGCAACCGGAAAGGCATAAGCAATAAAATAAACGGTCCATCCCCATACATGTCTTATTGCCTCAACCCCACTATAGGATGGCTTGTAGAAAAAGGAAAAGAAAAGAGAGAGAAGCAGCACAATATATACAGGCAACTGCCAATTTTCTTTGTTAAATAGCTGCGAAATACTATGCGTGACAGAAAATGTATACGGAATACCGGACGTTGAAAAGATAAAAATATAAAACGACAGAAAAACAATTTCAAACCGTTCAAGAAACGGAAGCTGTATTGGTTTTACCAGGGTAAGGACAGGCCATAAATACTTCGTAATTTCATCCGGGCTAAAATAAAGAAAACAAACGAACGTAATATGAAGATAGACAATGAGCGTAAGGGTGTTCGCCAGCACAATTCCTTTTACGGCATGCTGTTTATTTTTCAAATACGGATAGAGAAGGAAGGCCAATTCGAACCCCACAAACGCTAGAATCGTCGTTTTTATCGCATAGAAAATCGGAAACCATCCATCTTTCAAAATAGGAAGTAGAAAAACCGCATGGGCATCCTTTATCGGTATTGTTAACAAAATCGGCATGGTAAGCGTAAAGAAAAAAACAAACACCACATATCGTACCATCACTCGTACGCCACCACGAAGAATCATATAGGTTGGAACAAGAAGAAGAAACACCAGCCACACAGTTGACGTTCCGGGCAAAATCCACACGCGAACCACTAATACGGTAAAATAAAGCAATGAAGTAACAGCTAACAAAGAATACGCGATCCAAATAAGCAGGCACACTCTCCCCGGCCACTTTCCGATATAGTGCGTAAGCACCTGTATCAGCGTATCCCCCGGATGTTTTGCCATGACTTGTACAATGCATATACTAACAAGCGTTGTAATAATCCACGCGATAATAATTGATATCCAGCCATCGGTACCTGTAGTTCTTGCCAATTCAGCAGGCAGAACCAATATGCTACCTCCTATCTGGATACCGTTGATGGTCAAAATATATTGCATTAATGTAATCTCATTGCTCATCGGCTTGTTCATTCATCATCCCCTCTTTTTTTTGCGGACCCCTGTCGCCGTAGCTGTCTAGGCCCTACA
>NZ_KE952684.1 GCF_000466385.1 Aneurinibacillus aneurinilyticus ATCC 12856 | reverse complement strand
ATCGCATTTTCATTCATTACAGGAATGCTCCTTTCGTATATAACCTAGCTGCTGTAACATATGTAAATCCAGTGAATGTGCCATACCGTTTGCGGTAATGGTCCCATCTGGATACAACCGAACTTCAAGTTTATTCGGAATAAAGGGTATCACTTCTTCTATTTTTTTATAAAAGTCAGTAAGAAATCTATATTGTTGATTTTTGGAACCAATCCAAGGACGACTAAGATCATGCAACTCTTGAATATAAGGACCATCTATCAGTAAATCAGTTTCTTTTAATAAACGGTTCCAACTTGGGTTATTCGACCTAATAATTGTTTCATAGTCATAACCTGAAAATGTAACAATTGATAAGTTAATTTCCTTTAATTTTTTCGCAAGGATACTAAGCTCATTGGCCTGACTAAAAGGTTCTCCTCCTAAAAATGTAACACCTTCAAGTTCAGGGCTTGCTTTTAAAGTATTTTTAATATCATAGAATACTTCGTCTATATCTTTAATAACTCCTCCTTCCATATTCCATGTATGAGGATTAAAACATCCTTCACACCTAATAGGACAGCCTTGTACCCAAATTGAATAACGTAACCCTGGTCCCTCTACTCTTGTTCTTTTCTCAATTCTGGAAATACGAATTGAAGGCAAAAAAATCACCTACCTATAATTTTTAATGGTAGTCCATTTAAGCTATAAAGTATTCCCTAACCACAAGGGCAATGTAACTATTTTAATATTTCTTCATCAATACACAAAGAATATGTTTATCCAAAATCAGGAATTTAAATAGAGCGGATACTAAAAAAGAGTATCCGATACCTTCCTATCCCTTTCATTTTCAAGTTCAGCCCCCAATAAACATTTCGAAACAATTACCTATTTTTTTAAACTCAGCGTATGTTAACTCCATTTAAAATCACAGCTATTGAATCGTCAAGAGATACCTGACATATATCATCAAGATCCAAAAACTGTACTTGCTGTTTTGACTGTCCTTTTTGATGAAATAGAAAAATTACAATGTCATGTAGAACAACTCGAAAACCAGAGTAAAAAACTCCAAAAGCAGTCACAAGCCGCCTTCTACCGACGAATCCCGTAAGTCAAAAACAAAAAGTCTACAGCAAAAAACCAATCGAAAAACCGATGGACAATCTAAACATATCAGTCATACCTTAGAACGTGTAGGGAATCCGGAGCATATTGTGGTTTATTCGGTGACCGACTATCCTTCATTTTGATAAAGCCAGCATACGCGTAGAAAGAAAACGGCACCGGCTCCATGTGGCCAGTACCCCACAGACTATGGCGTATTTGATTCATCCAAGCTGAGGGAAAAGACGATAGACACCATGAATATCCCCCATAATTCCCAATGGGCAATTGTCCATTATACGTGGTCGCCTTACTTCCCCTATTCCAGTAAACATACCTTCCATCACTTACGGGAGTTAACGGTAATGTGGGGGGAATATGGCTAGATACGAGCACATGATATAATCGCCTTTCTCCTTTTGGACAAGGAAGTAAGAGCTATATCGTGTGCCGCCAATGCAGATTGCTGAAAAGCAACGTATAATCGACTTCCCAAGGGTGCGGAAAGATTGTTCCGCCGCTTGGGATGGGGGGATCTCCAATCAGAAACAAGGAAGTAACATCCTGCAAAAAATCTATATGGTCGGCTCAATCGATATACAAAGGAGGTACTTGCTTTTCTGGTCGATTGGTGGTTACCTTTGGCAACAATCAGATGGAACGGGATGTACGCATGGCTAAAACGAAGCAAAAAATTTCAGGCACATTTCGGAGTGACCATGGACCGCAGGCGTTTTTTCACCCTATTCACCAGAACCGAACCCGATTGAAAAGATACGACGTTGGCTCAAGCGTATCCGCATCAGCGACCGCGGAACGAAGTACTACATCATTTGGATCGGGGCAGCCAGTATGCGTCACGCGAGTACCAGAAACGTCTATACAACCTATGATATGAAAGGTAGCATGAGTCCGGTTATGATAACGCCTGTATTGAATCCTTTTATAGTGTACTAAAAAAAGAACTCATTTATCTTGAAACCTGTCCAACACGAGCAGAGGCGAAGAAACGTATTTTTGAATACATTGTGTTTCTACAATGGAAAGAGAATCTATTCTCCGCCCGTGTACTTCACACCCAATCAATACGAGCGTATGTACCATTCAGTAGCGTAATTCCCTCGATTCCATGTGTCCAATCTATTGACAGAGGTCCACCCTTTGTCTAATGGGGATCATAGGGGTGCAATCACTACTATCATAAAGGGGTATCCTAGAACAATAATAGTTATTTTCCGGGTTTCCTTTGTTCGAAAACCCGGAATTTTAAACAAGGAATTTCCCAAATTCATTACCCCTCGTTCTATTTAACTTTGGTTAAAATATAGTCCCCCTCTGGGATAGAATATTCACTTATATATTCTATATCCTTCCACTTAAGGAGCATTTTATTTCCCTTTAGTTGTACAGTTAGTATCCCATTACTGTACTCATCTTTGTATTTTTTAGTAGCCACTCCATTTTGATTGAAAATTAATTGAGTTTCTACTAAGGCAGAACGCATCTTACCTACACCGTTTTCAAAATTCTTTTTAGTATCATCTAACGGAAGAAAATAATCACTCGTCACTTCTATACTTGCTGTATTATTATTTTTAAATTTTATATTTAACATTAAACCCAAGTGACCATATTTTCCAACCTTACTCTTATAACTCCAATTCCCCTGGTAACTTTTAAAATTTTTACTCTTGGCATAAGATTCTGTCGAAATTATACATGTTAATATCATAAAAACTGATAATAGGAATATTGATTTTTTCATAAAATTCATAACACCCTCTCGATGATCGTGTTTTCATCCTAAAATTGCTCACGAATACATTCCATTGTTAATTGACCCCAAAGAACTCTATGAGCAACCATACATTCTCCCTACCTGGATTTAAAAGTTCGGATTTACTATCTAAAACAAGTATGTTCCCCCCTTTTTTCATTTTAAAAAAATCCTACATTGGGGATAACCTCAAATAAAGTATATCATAACCAAATTTTTAATTAGGTATATTTTCATATAAAAAATGCCACTTTGTAAATTAAGATGTCACTGAAAAAGTGTTCACTTCGAATAATTAACATGCATTTTTATCGATATATAGCAAATAAAAGGAGATAATTATCTACATACAGTAGGTAATCAGCTTCTTTTTTCTTTAGATGGACTTTTTCAGTGACCCCGCAAATTAAACATATCCTTTTTCTTTTAATGATACAAAGCTATCGGAACAAATAACTAGATGATCTAAAACTCCTATCCCTATAATTTTCCCCGCTTCAACTAATCTATTGGTTACCTCAATATCTTCACGGCTTGGTGTTGGATCGTTACTAGGATGATTATGAGCTACAATTATAGAAGCTGAGTTAGAGAGAATTGCTGGCTTCAGTACCTCTCTTGGATGAACTATACTAGCGTTTAAACTTCCAATGTGACAGACATTAATTGCCGTAGGTTGATTTTTTGTATCTAAACAAACAACGAGAAAATATTCACGATCTACATCAATTAAAAACCGCTTTAAAAGCCTATAAGCATCTTTAGGTGACTTGACATTCCTCTCATGGTATAGGAAGCTGTCTTCCTTAATAAGTCTTAGACTGACAATATTTACTCGTTTTGCAGGTTGTTTTAATAAGCGCTCTTGACCAATTAACTCTAATTGCTCATTTTTTGACGATACATAATTATTCATTTTAATTGCTCCTTCTTTTTATAGATGTATTTGAGTTGAAATTAATTTCCAAAGAAATATTAAAAGAGGATGAGTCGATTGCCGACTCATCCTCTTCATGGACTAAATATCTTTTTGTCCTTTCATCAAAATTAAGCATTATTGCTTTCACTGTACGGTCTGGATTCATTTTTATTTGTTGAACCACAAGATTCAATACCCGCTTCTTTTTTTCTACACCCGCTTCTTTCAGGATGGAGTTAAAATTATACATTAAATCCTTCACCATCCTGTAGTCTATTGGAGCAGAATTACTCTGATTAAGCTGCTCCTGAATTTTCTCCCTATTTATTAGTTCCGTTTCAACTTTCTGAGTCGTTTCTTTTAACCTAACAGCCAAATCCTGTTTATTGATAATTCCATCCTCATATAGATCAAATATTTTTGTCTTTTTAGTCTCTAGGGAATTAAGCTTTTTTTCAATACTTTTAAGCTGATCCGTCAATGGTTTTATAATATCTTTACTCTTTTTATTCAGTTTGGAAACCACGTCCTTTAATATATATTCATCAAACAAGATTTCCTTTATCTTATTAAACACAACTTCCTCAATATAGTCTTTTTTTATACCATTGGAACGACAAGCAGCAATCCCTTTATTCCTCCATTCCCCACAATAATAATACTTATGAACATTATAACTTCCATCCTTACGCCTTTTTTTAGTTACTCCAGCAACCATCGATGCCCCACATTCAGGACATTTTAAAAGACCTGTTAAGGGATAAGAACCGCTAAAATTCCTGATAGGCTTTTGTGATTTTTCTTTATAAATTTTTTGGACTTTATTCCATAGGTCAATACCTATTATTGGTTCATGTTCACCATCTACTATTATTGGATTTGCATTTTTACCCTTTCTCCTCTTTTCATTCCAATTCTGCATGCGGTTATATCTAATCTTTCCAATATATATTGGGTTTTGGAGAATTCCCTTTATTGTTGCAATTGCAAACATGTTACCTTTCTTAGTTTTATACCCTAACTGATTTATATGGTTTACCAAGCTTCTCAATCCTCTTCCACTTGCATAGAGTTGGAATATCATACGGACTATTTCAGCCTCTTCTTCAACAATCTCAAGTTTAGATTTTTCTTTATCATGTCCATCCTTCACGGATTGGTAGCCCAACACTATACCACCGTTCCATTTACCCATTTTAGCCCTCTGTTTCATTCCTATTTTAACATTTTCAACTATTGTTTCTCGCTCAAACTCCCCAACTGAAGCTAATAAATTCATCATCAATTTACCCGTAGGGGTAGAGGTATCAAAAGCCTCAGAACAACTCTTGAAGTCAACATTAAACTTGCCTAATTCATCAACAATTTTTAACAAATCTAAATGATTCCTTGCTAGTCGATTTGTCTTCCACACCCAGACCTCTTCAAATTGTCCTGTTTTAGCATCTTTTATCAATCTTTTAAGGGCTTCCCGTTTCTCAATGGATTTGCCGCTAATTCCCCTATCAATATATTCGTTTATAACTTGCCTATTTTCTTGCCCACATTTTTTCTTTACCGCATCTATTTGTGCCTCGATTGAATACCCCTCCTCTGCCTGTTCTGCTGTTGATACCCTTGCGTAAATAACAACCTTTTTCACTTTATTTACCCTCCCCTTTATCTGATTTAATAAAATCCAGTAATAAGTCCGATAATATATCGATAAGGTTTCTCTTTAGCCCCCTAGAGAAATTGGACACTAAGA
>NZ_KE952683.1 GCF_000466385.1 Aneurinibacillus aneurinilyticus ATCC 12856 | reverse complement strand
AAAATCGTTAGGTTTTAAGTGGTGGGTAGTTCACCAGCCCCTAATACTTTAACTGCAAAATTCCAGGTAACAAAGCAAAGAGCGGAAGCTCCAAGCCCCAAAAATAAAATATTGAATAAGGAAACAGGGTTTGTGAAGCGTTCCAGTCCCAGTTTAAAGTCAAACAAGAATAGTACAGGCACTTATTACGCCTACATTGGAAGCCATTGTAAAGGTTAGGGCAATATTTTCTAAAAGGTAATACAAAGTGACACCACATAAACCAGCACATACAAATAAGAATTCAAGTTTTTTATCAGTTACCTTCAACCGATACGGATATATAATCATTAAGGCAATAGCCCCTATAGTGAAACGAAAAAATAAAATCTCTATTGGGGAAAAATCATATAATAATATTTTTGTGGAAATGTAAGTTGTACCCCAAATTAAAATGGTAATAATTGCTGATAAATGACCAGCAGTTTTGTTCTCCATTGTCTTGTCCTTCCCTTTGACAACTGACTATTTATCATTGTTGATAAAAATGTCCCGGTATTGTCCGGGCGTCAGTCCGATAAACTCTATAAAGAAATTGCTAAAATGACTTTGATCCACAAAACCGGTCTGCATGGCAGCGTCTAATGGTTTTACACCCTTCTCCAATAGTTTCTTGGCTTTATTGATGCGCACTGTTTGTAAATAACGATATGGGGTAATTCCGCGAATACGAGTAAAGGACCGCAACAAAGAATATTTGTTCATATTAGAAATATTAGCCAAATAATCTAATGCAACATGTTCAGCATAATGTGCCTCTAGGTATTGACAGACCTTTTCAATCTCCTGATCGATCCCTTCATGTTTTGTTTCTGCGTATTCTTCGGTATATTTTTCAATTAGTTGCTCCATAAGAAAATAAAAAGCTTCTTCTTTCTCTAAATATGAAAATTCATCCATAATCATCTGGTGGAGATTATGCAATAAATTAGCTTGTTCACCCTGATAAGAAACAGAATTCGTAAAACGAGGGAGATAATCTTTTCCAGTAATCTCTTTTGTCACTTTTCGCATGACTTCAGGCTTAATATTCAAGCAGCGATAATCTAATGGTTTGTTGTCAATCTGTTCGCACTCATGATTATCTAGAGGGTTAAAAAATATAATATCACCTGTACCTATTACATAATCTTTATTCTTGCAAGATAATCGTCTTTGGCCACTCTCTATAAAGCCAATCACGTAGTATTCATGGAAATGGTTCGGGAATTTTTGCATGATACCCTGAAACCGATAGGCTTCAATTTGTAAATCATGATCAAAGCGCACTGTTCTTTCTCCTTGTCCCATGTGAACAAACTCCTTTCGATATTTAGAAAATAAGTCTAGCACATTCTGTTCCAAGTCTCTTGTATGATATTGACGAAATGAGAAAATACGCTATTCTTTCTGTAGAGTGATAGGAAAAGAAGAACAGAAAATTGGATAAACAGAGATTCCGCAAACATTGAAACAGTATAGAGTGCCGTGCTAAACAGTATATTCAACCGGATTTTTTTTGGAATTTTGGGGAAACTATTTGAAAAGTGTCCCGGAGGAAAAGCATGGTAACAAAATTAAAACGATTTTTAATCGGGCGGCCAATGAAATCACATGAGCTTGCAAATGAAAAGCTAAGTAAACTGAAGGCACTTGCTATACTTTCTTCAGATGCTTTATCGTCTGTAGCATACGGAACAGAACAGATTCTTTTAGTTTTAATCACCGTGGGCACAGTAGCATTATGGTATTCGATTCCAATTTCATTTGCAGTTCTTGGTCTTTTAGCAATACTCATTTTATCTTATCGTCAAACTATTTATGCTTACCCAATGGGTGGTGGTGCGTATATTGTAGCAAAGGACAATTTGGGTACTACAGTTGGACTGGTTGCTGGTGGCTCTTTACTAGTGGACTATATCTTAACCGTAGCGGTAAGCACCTCTGCTGCCACAGATGCTATCACCTCGGCCTTCCCTGTGCTTCATGAACACCGTGTTATCATTGCACTCTTGATGATTTTAACAGTAACTATTTTAAACTTACGTGGTATCACAGAATCTGCAACCATTTTAATGTACCCCGTTTATTTGTTTGTTTTCGCAGTTTTTCTTCTTATTATTGGTGGGATTTATCAATGGATGACAGGGAATGCGCATGTTCAACCTCCTGTTTATGGAGCAGCTGTTCCTGGGATTACATTATTCCTTCTTTTACGCGCATTTAGTTCAGGTTGTTCGGCGCTCACAGGGGTAGAAGCAGTATCTAATGCAATTCCTAATTTTAGAGAACCTGCTTCTAAAAACGCAGCAAGAACACTGATTATGATGGGATTTATCCTTGGCGCTATGTTCATCGGCATTAGTCTTCTAGCTTATGTATTTGGCATCGCTCCAAAAGCTGATGAAACAGTCGTATCCCAAATCACAGCAACTGTATTTGGACGGGGAATTATTTATTACTTTATACAGGCTGTAACAGCACTTATTTTATTCCTGGCTGCTAATACTGCCTTTGCAGCCTTCCCTTTACTTGCCTTTATGCTGGCAAAAGACAGATTTTTACCAAACATGTTTATGGTTCGAGGAGATCGTCTTGGCTTTTCTAATGGAATCATTTTCTTAAGCATACTTTCAGCACTCTTGATTATTGCTTCCCAAGGAGATACAGAAAATCTAATCCCTTTATATGCTATTGGTGTATTTATCCCTTTTACGTTGTCTCAAGCAGGAATGATGAAACGATGGATTACGAAAAGGCTGGCAGGATGGCTTCTCCCTTTTGTTATTAATACGATCGGGATGCTGACTACACTTACAATTTGCCTGATTTTCTTGATTACAAAATTCTCGCAGGTCTGGACGATTTTCTTGTTCCTTCCTGTTGTTATCTTTGCTTTTAAGAAAGTAAATGAACATTATCGGGACCTTGCGGACGAATTGCGAATTGATGTTACGACAGAAAAGCCAGAGAAAAAGGGAAGCGTCATTGTGATTCCTGTAGCTGGCATCACACAGGTTATCCGAAACACCATTAGCTACGCTCAATCGTTGTCAGACGATATCGTAGCCGTCTATGTCGGGTTCGATGACGAAGAAATCAAAAAAATGGAGAAAA
>NZ_KE952682.1:12900-18868 GCF_000466385.1 Aneurinibacillus aneurinilyticus ATCC 12856 | reverse complement strand
GTCCATATGCCAAACAATTAAAAAGTCATACCCCACAAGGAGCACCAGGATATTGCCACGAAGCCATTCTACGCAAGGCATTACGACATTTACCATGCTGCATCGTCGCTTACAAACAGACTTACGCTTTCGTTATCAATGTGGCTTTCGTCTAGATCAGGATGCTCCATCTGTCTCTACATTTAGTCGTGTATTCGCGGATATGGTAGAAAAGCAGATAGCTGAACAAATGCAGGAAGAAGCAAAATCGTTAACAGCTCAATCAGAAAGGGTAGACCATTATTATATGTTGCCTAATGGTCATTCGGTTGCCGTTTCCAATCAGCATAGAAATATTTTATTAGAAGAGATAAAGGAGGAGTCCGGAAAAATATTGAATTCCTATTATATTGATTCTGAGCCGCGATACCGCTTTGCTTGGCATTGCGCTGAGTGTCGGACTATCCATTCTTGTACTTAATCTGCCGTATTTAGGAAGGAAACCCGATTTGTCCGTCCGGCGCATTTAATCAAGGATATCGGTTTTTCGCAGGATATCCCAACCTCAATGGTTATGTGATCTGGCCTTTGATTACAAAGCGGTCGTGTAACTTCCTCGCAAGAAAAAGATGAGGGAACACGTCTGTACTTTCTTCCAAATGTATTTGTACGGTTACATTTATTCGAATTTGTTCATGATAAATAGTAGGGGAGGTGAAAATAAGATGGCAAAAGATGTGCTTTGTGAAGTGAATAACTGTACGTATTGGGGAAATGGAAATAAGTGTACAGCTGATGAAATTTATGTAGTAAGCCATAAAGGAAAACATGCATCTACAACTGAAGAAACGGATTGCAAAACATTCAAACCAGGCATGTAAAAAGCAATACAAAGCCACTCTTCGGGGTGGCTTTGTATTGCTTTTTACATGATACATTTTTGAAGCGATATGAAAAATCCCTCCAAAAGTGGAGGGAAAGATAGAGCAAAGTATTGACTCATTTCAAAATGCAAGACTTTTTCATAACGATATACATTCATTAAGGTGATTGTTGTGGCTTCATTGCCTCTACAATAAGAAGATCAAGTTTTTGGCTAACTGTAATGACGTGCGGATTCTGAAAATCAAAATCATGCTTTTCTGCTAATGTTATCAGCAGTTGTTTCATGTCTTCGATTTCAGTTGTAACGGCTGTACTCAACTAATTTCATTCCCTTACTTGTTAATCATTAACAAATCTATCTTGTTTTCTTCTTTCTGGCAACTGCAAAATTTACACTTTCATCCACAAAAAAATTGGTTAGGGAAATAAAATTAGTCTAGTAGCAGGAAAGATCGGGTTATCAAACAGAATTTTTTTAAGTGTAATTTCGTTTTAGACCTACACCTACTTCCTTTATATTTGCGACAGTAGATAAAGCTACCTTGGAGCGGAAATCTGTACAGTGACAAGCATGAAGAGTAGAGAGATCCAGCTTTTCTATGTATGCGACCGTTTTTGTTAGTTGCTCTTGTGACGGATTTAGAAGATGAAAGCCACCAATGACATCTGCAACTCTTTCTTCGTTGCATACTTTTTTAGCATACTCAATAATATTGCATATTCCGGCATGTGCACACCCTACTATAATGACAAGTCCTTCTGATGATTTGTAAGCTAGTGCACTGTCATCTCTTACAAAATCATCATACTCATTATCATCAGTCACGATTTTTCCAATAGAAGTTTGTCCTTCAAAGGTGAAATTTCTTTCTATTTCACCTAGAAATACTAACTTATCCGTTAACCATACAGGTTTTTTAGATAAATGGATGTTAAAATGCTTGTTTAGCTTTTCTTCAGACAGAATGCTTCCAATTTCCCCAACAGGTTCAAGAATTTTACTTTCAAATACAGAAGGATGGCCTATTATAGTAGGCTGTGTACATGTAATTCCTTCCGTTCTCGCTTCCATATACATTCTGAGTAAATGCGTCATACCCCATGTGTGATCAACATGTCCATGAGAAAATACGATATAATCAAGATTTCTTAAATTTGTCATCATTTTTTCAGCATTTCTAATAAAAATATCAGAATAGCCAGTGTCAAATAAAACACGCTTCTTTCCTTCTTGGATAAAAAAAGATAATCCAGGCTCTGCCAAGAAGTATCTGTCGATGAAAGTGTTATTATCAACCAATACGGATAGCTCCATGTGATTCCTCCTCTGTAGTAGATATGCAAACATACACTTGTTGATACAAACATTATATCAGATTATCAGAAGCAGTTTATTTATACAGTATCACGCCTGTTGATTATCCATAAGGTGAAAGAAAGAAGGTGCACGCATCGGCGTGTTCCCTCGATACTTCCGGGCGGGAGACGAACCGACGCCCGTTTGGGGCACGGTGTGGTGGCGATCTACTTTGGATTATACTGGATAATCAACACCCTTGATACAGTATGACAAATAAATACCGACATGAAAACCTTTGACTTCATTTAATATTTATCAGCTCATAATGTGATCTGTATTACAGAAATGGTATGTAAATAGATGTAAATTTAGAGGCAAGTTGGTTCTAAAGTAAAATTCCAGCAAGGGGATGATGCGATGGAATTAATTTAATTTATTTGATTGTTGTAATCTATACGATGCTTTTTATTTTATGCACAAAAGTTTGTCGATGTATCAAACCAGATGTATATAGATATACGGATTATACCTATTATTTAAGGAGTTGAAGCGAATGGAAACGAAAACTGATTTTGAAATTAAAACAAGGCACTATGAGAAAGTATCCCAGCTTGTTCCACGTCATAGCAGCGATAACATCAATGGGATGTCTTTAACAACGGAGTTGCTGGAGCAGGCGCAAGCGGTACGGCCGACAGATCCCCGTTTAATTGACACAACAGATGGCGCAATTAAAAAAATGCTGCTTGCTATTCCTTATTATGCGGTATATGAAGAGCCACTGGCAAAAGTATATTTAGATTTATTATGCAAACTTCCTGATGATCTAGAAGTAACCGTGCTTACACATGAAAGAACAGAAGTGATTGTCCGGCGTTTGCTGCGAATGGCCAACAAAGAAAGGCTGGCTACAATTGTAGCCGCTCCGGATCATATCCATTTCTCTATTTGGGCAGAAGATGCCTATGCCATCGTCCATGACAAGCAAGAAAACAAGAAATACTTTGTGGAACCATATTCGTTTTTACGGTACGCTGATGGTTTAATTGCTGACTTTATTATGAATGCTACTGGTATGAGAACATCTAAATCTCCTTTGTATTTTCAAGGGGGAAATATGTTAATTGGGGACAGCTTTTTCCTGATTGGAGCGGATTATCCGCGAAATTCGCTGGAATATATAGGGAAATCGATTATTCCGCAGCCAGGCATTGATAAAGAACAACAAATTTATAACCTATACAAAGACTATCTCGATCATAATCGAAAACTATTTTATGTAGGAAGTACCATTCCAGTCCCACAGCAGCAGTCTAGAGTTATTGAAATCGACGGAGAAGAGTATGAGGAAATATTGTACTTTGGAAATAAGCCGGGAACCGTACAACCGCTATTTCATATTGATATGTTTATTTCATTAGCAGGAAGAGATAGTGATGGAAGATACCGTGTACTGGTAGGAAGTCCGAAATTAGCAGCCGATATATTGGGAATTAAAGTGTGGCCGCATGCTATGAATGAAGTTTTTGACAATATTGCTATGCAGATGTCATCTCTTGGCTTTAAAGTAATTCGCAATCCTTTGCCGTTGGTCTACATGGATGATGCACATGATCCGGATGAGCCGGACAAACCGCAGCGAAAGCAAAGAATATGGTATTTCGCTACATCGAATAATGCATTGGTTCAAAATAGCAAGACTCGGGGAAATGTCGTTTGGCTACCAACATATGGCCACGGCAATTGGAAAATACTTAAAAACACCGATGAGATGAACAAACGAATTTGGGAAAGTTTGAATTACGAGGTGATTCAACTTGGTGATTTTCATCCGTTCGCAGAAAATCTGGGAGCAGTACATTGTATTAAAAAATATATCGAACGTGTGTAATACGAACAAATGATAGAGGCGAGCTCACTTCCCTGCCATTAAGGCAGGGATTTTCTGTATGAAATGAAGAATCAAGCCTAGGAAAACAGATAGATATAAAGTAAATTAGTAGTCAGAAACACATTGCTGTAATGAAATCTATATTATTTATTAGGAGTCATGTATATGCGAAGTGGGTTTAAAAAATGGTTTGGCCAACAGAAACGAAGAGAGGAACAAATGAAGGAACAGGCAGAATCCTTTATCCGTAATGAGGAAGAGCCACCTTCGGAGTCTGTAGAAAAAAAACAGTCAGGTACCGTCGTATATAAAAAACGTCTTCCTAATGTGCCAGGAAGGAAAAAGGCAAGAAAAAAGCCTGTCCATGTTATTGATAAGGAACTGTTCACCTTGCTCGATTCGCGCAATGATTTGGCCGGAGAGTCAGACTGTTTCCCGGAGGACTATTCATCAAAAGCACCTTTACGACCGTATCAAATTCAACTATATAACATATTGATGAAGCGGGATGGCTTACTTATTGCTGATTAGGAAGGAGTGGGGAAAACAGCGCCCATTTTATGTTCACATGAATCAAAAATAAAAGCTGGTCAGATGCAGTGTGGATTATATATTACAAAAGCGAGTTTACTACAGGACATTTACAAGCAAGCACAGCAGTTTACACATTTGCGTGTCCTTATTGTAAAAGGAACGATTGAGCAACGAATCCGTATGTATGCTGATTTTTCCAATCAGCAATATGATTTGATTGTTATGTCATATGAACAGTTTCATCAGGATATTAACCGTGTGCTGCATGTGCACCAACAGCATCCCTTCGATGTTTGTTATATAGATGAAGCCCATAAAGTGAAGGACGCAGAATCACAAATTGGACAGGTTATTCACCAGTTGGATACAGAAGAGAGATATGCGATTACCGCGACACCTGTGATTAATGGTGCAGATGACTTACATAATATACTTAAATGGCTGCGCTGGCCCGTGGCTTCCATTGTGTTTTATGCAAGTGCGGTTGTAAATGTCGAAGCCTTAAAGGAAGCTTTGTCTATCAGTATGATTCGGCGACTAAAAAAAGATGTAATGCAGAACCTTTCCCCTGTGATACCGTACCATCTTTCTGTGGAACTTACGGAATTACAAAGAGAGCTGTATGATGCGGTAAAAGGAGCTGTACCAGGCGAATTATTCGAAGGATTTTCTTTCTATCATATTCCGACCTTGCTTGCCAAATACACTCGTCTAAGCCAAATTGCAGAGTCTTGCGAAATTGTGGGCGGAGTAGAAGGAACAGCAGGAAGCGGAAAGCTGGAGAGGGTAGAAGAAATTCTGGAAGATATCGTATTAAGAGGAGAAAAAGCAGTTGTTTTTAGCCATTCCCGCGTCTTTGTAGAAATTATGCACGAATACTTAGAGAAGTATAATCCGGCGCTGCTTCATGGAGGAATTAAAAATAAACAACAACAGGTTGATACGTTTATGAATGACCCGAACTGCCGGGTAATCGTATGTAGTGAAGCTTCGAGCAGGGAAGGTTGGACAGGAACAGTCGCTAATAATGTCATTTTTACAAGCAAGCCATGGTCCCCTGCTTATGTGGCCCAATGTATAGGGCGAGTATGGAACGGAGGGGATAAGAGTATTCATGTGTATTCTTTCATTGGGGAAGGGACGGTCGATGAAACTCTGGAAAAGTTGTTAGGTGAAAAGCAATATATCATAGATCAGCCGGTAAAGGCAGGATTGGATCGTGGCGAGATGCTACGGCTTTTGATTAAAGAAGAGGAGAAATTAATAGAGGCAGTGGTACAATAGGCGGGATAGTTAGGGAAGAGCTTAGGCCTTGCACGGTAGTATAATCCAAAGTAGATCGCCACCACAAAGCGGCTGTGTCTCTTCCTTGTAAGAAA